>JBHLNK010000157.1:0-3801 GCA_048941625.1 Promethearchaeota archaeon
AAATTAAAGATTATTTTGTTTTAAAAAAGAAATTTTGTATTAATATCTCAGATTATTAATAAAATTTTAATATTGAATTGAATATTAATTTTCAATAGAAATCTAAATGAAAACTGTAATTTGATAATTATGAAGAGTTTAAGAATTAAAATTTTGTTTTCTTTATTCATATTTCTTCTTATATGTGGAATTATCAATGAAAAAGTTAAAACCAGTGAGGATTCTTTATATTACGAAAAAAATGAAATAATTCCTGTTTCTTCTGCTATGCCTGAAGCTGTAGTAGATTGGAGCGTAATATGGGGAAGTGGTGATGTTTTAATTTGGGATGAAGGATATGATGTGATAGTTGATGCAAATGATAATGTTTTCGTCGCAGGTTCAACTCAGAGTATAGGTAAGGGTGTAACTGACATGGTGTTAGTGAAATATAACAGGTTAGGAGTGGAGCAATGGAATTCTACTTGGGGATGGAATGATATTGAAGAAGCGCGGTCTTTAGCTGTAGATTCATCTGGAAATATATATTTGATCGGTTATACTGATAGTTTTGGGGCAGGAGATGACGATATTTGTTTAGTTAAGTTTGATAGTATGGGAGTATTAATTTGGAATGTAACTTGGGGTGGAAGTTTGGAAGATCAAGGATTTGGAATCATAATTGATTCTATGGATAATATATTTGTAGCAGGTAATACATTTAGTTACGGCCCAGGTGGTAGAGATTTATGCTTAATAAAGTACAATACTGATGGTATTCAACAATGGAACAAAACCTGGGGAGGTACGGGGTATGATACAGGTGTTGATTTTTTGATGGACAGTAAAGGTAATTTTTTTGTTTGTGGAAGTACTGTCAGTTTTGGAATAACTGAAACTGATATACTTCTCGTAAAATTTAATAACGTAGGTGATTTTCAATGGTACACTACTTGGAATGAAGCTAGTAATAATTATGAATTTGGAGATAGTTTAGCATTAGATTTCTCAGAAAATATAATACTTGCTGGTTATAGTACAAGTACTTATAGATTGTTATTATTTAAAATTTCACCATCTGGTTCGGAGATTTGGAGACGTAGCTGGATAGGTTCTGGATTGAATGAAGCAAGTGAGATTTATGTTGATTCAAGTAATAATATTATATGTGGAATGACATTTAGTGATGGTAGTGATAATTACAATAATTTTTCCCTCTTCAAATTTGATTCTAACGGTGAGTATCACTGGAATGTAGTTTGGGAGGGCGGCAGAAGGGAAGAATGCTCAGGCTTAGCCATAGATTCTGAAGAAAATTTTTATCTTGCAGGTACTTCTGGCGGATTTTCCGATGGTTCAATGTGTTTAATAAGAATTAATAATACAATGCCAAGAATAATAATAAATACACCGAAATCTTATGAATTATTTAATAATACTTCTCCAGATTTTGATATTTCAATATATTCTATACCAAACTTAGATAAAACATGGTACTCTATAAATGCGGGGTTAGAAAATCACACATTCACAGGTCTAAGTGGAAAAATAAATCAATCTAACTGGGATAATTGTCCAGATGGGTATATTACGATTGAATTTTATGCAAATACTACAACAAGTAACATTACAACAACGAAAATAAACGTCATTAAAGATACTTCAGGACCAACTATAAATATAGTTTCTCCAGGACCTTATTCATTCTATAATCATGATCCTCCAAGCTTTATTGTAGAAATTAATGATATATTTTTAGATAAAATGTGGTATAATTTGAATAATAGTGAAAAAATCTTTTTTACTATAAATAATACAATCAATCAAGAAAATTGGCTTTTATTAGATGATGGTTTAGTTAATATTTCTTTTTATGCTAATGATACAAATGGTTATGAAAATTCTAAATTTGTTCTTGTATATAAAGATACTACAATGCCAACAATCCAAGTTATCTCACCTAGTGGAGGTGAATTGTTTGGACTTGCAGCTCCCAGTTTTACTGTGAGAATAAATGATACAAATCTAGATCAAATGTGGTATTCATTAAACGGAGGATTAAATCAAACTTTTATAACAAATACAACATTTAGACAAGATTGGTGGAGCAATTTACCAAATGGAACTGTTTTTATTAGATTTTATGCCAACGATACCTTAGGGAATGAAGCTATGAGCCTTATTATAGCTAGAATCGATGCATATATACCTTCTGTGTCAATTATAAATCCTATAGCTAATCAAACTTTTGGAGTAACTGCACCCAATTTTATTGTAAGAATAAATGAGACATATCTGGATCAAATGTGGTATACCCTCAATGGAGGAATGCGGATACCATTTCTTTCCAATGGTACTATCGATCAAAATAACTGGACTGCTTTAAATGATGGATATATCACCATTAGATTTTATGCAAATGATACAGCTGGAAATATGAATTTTTCTGAAGTTATAGTTATGAAAGATACAACAATGCCAACAATCCAAGTTATCTCACCTAGTGGAGGTGAATTGTTTGGACTTGCAGCTCCCAGTTTTACTGTGAGAATAAATGATACAAATCTAGATCAAATGTGGTATTCATTAAACGGAGGATTAAATCAAACTTTTATAACAAATACAACATTTAGACAAGATTGGTGGAGCAATTTACCAAATGGAACTGTTTTTATTAGATTTTATGCCAACGATACCTTAGGGAATGAAGCTATGAGCCTTATTATAGCTAGAATCGATGCATATATACCTTCTGTGTCAATTATAAATCCTATAGCTAATCAAACTTTTGGAGTAACTGCACCCAATTTTATTGTAAGAATAAATGAGACATATCTGGATCAAATGTGGTATACCCTCAATGGAGGAATGCGGATACCATTTCTTTCCAATGGTACTATCGATCAAAATAACTGGACTGCTTTAAATGATGGATATATCACCATTAGATTTTATGCAAATGATACAGCTGGAAATATGAATTTTTCTGAAACGATAGTTTTAAAAGATACAAATCCACCACTAATTGAGATAATCAATCCAGCAGAATTTGAAAGATTTGGAAGAATTGCTCCCACTTTTGATTTAAGTGTATTTGATTATTCATTAGATCGAATATGGTATATAACAAATTTTAGTACAGAGACATTTTATTTCACACTTACATCAGGAAGTATCAACCAGACATTATGGGATGGAATTTCTGATAAATCACACATACTCATAACATTTTTTGCCAATGATAGTTTAAGTCTAATAAATCAAACTAGTATAGTGTTAATTAAAGATCTTTCAATTGATCAACAACCTTTTGACTTTTTAAAGTTTTTGACAAATCCAATCACTTTAACTGTAATCATTGGTGTTAGTGTTGCAGTTATAGGAGTAATTATTCTTGTAAGAAGGAAAGGAAAATACAAATCTAGAAGTAAAGAGATTGAACGAATCCAAAAATTATGGAATAATGAAAACACCTAAACTTAAATTATTTTTTTATTAAACTTATTTCTAATAATTTGAATAAACTAGTTATTTAATTTAATATTAGTAATTTTTGAATAGAATATTCTAAATAAATTTAATATTCCTTCAATCTAATTTGAAAAAAAAGAAATTATTTGTTAAATAGTATAGAAATAGTACATATACAGATTATTTTCTGTCTAGTTTGTGGAAATAATGAATTTAACATAATATGCAGAGAGATGTCGATCCCGTTGGAACAGTCCATGGATAAACCCCAAGTAGCTGCGAACCGACAGTGGTCCTGCGTATACTCTCGTGGCGGTAGTAGCCGTCAGCGCATCGTTTACTCTTTGCGTT
>JBHLNK010000158.1:0-3725 GCA_048941625.1 Promethearchaeota archaeon
TCTTCCACCCGATACCGTAAAAATTGATGATCTAAATAAAAAAGAGATGTTAGATCGATTATATAGATTGGTTGATAGAGTCCTTGAAAAAATTTATAATACGGGAAGGCCCTCAATCGAATTACCTTCTAGATCAGGCACTAATATCATTTGGGATGAAGAAAATGATCTATTATTACTCGGAAAACAAATAATGGAAAAACAATTTCATTCACTTACCAGTGTTGCTGATATTACAAGATTAATGAGGGTATTAGAGGTTGTTAATGAACTACTTAATGAAGATATTCATGCAACAAAAAGAGAAATATTTTATACTGATGTCAATTTGTTTCAGGAACAAAAAAATAGTGATAAAAGTATTGAAGATGTTGCTACAATGTTATATACAACAAGAAATTCAACTCATATTGTTGCAGCTCCAAAAGGAACATGTGTAGGAAGATTGAGGATTCGTGATAGAAATGATATAATTGATTTGGAAGGATTAGGAAGTGGTGGATGGACAATTTCACCAATGCTCGATAATATTGAAATAATTGAGTCTGATGCTGAATTTATCCTAGTGATAGAGAAGGATGCTGCTATGATGCGATTGGCTGAAGCTAGATTTTGGAGAAAATACCCTTGCATCTTATTGACAGCTCAGGGTGTTGGAAATGTTGCTGTACGTATGTTTTTGAAGAGATTGAGCAAAGAATTAAATTTACCTATATTTAGCCTAGTTGATAGTGATCCTTATGGTCATTATATTCACTCCGTATATTTGAGAGGTTCTAAGAGATTAAGTTATGAATCACCTTTTTTAGCTACACCAAATATTAAATTGCTAGGAGTTTTAACAAGAGATCTAGACAAATATAAAATCCCTCAAGAAGTTAGGATAAAAATGAATAAACAAGATGAGAAGCGTATAAAAGATCTATTAAACGAAGATTTCGTGAAAATGAATAAGGCTTGGGAGACTGATCTCAAATTAGCTCTAAAACTTAAAATAAAAGCAGAAATTCAAGCATTTGCCTCTCATGGATTTAAATTTTTAACAGATAGATACTTACCAGAAAAGCTTACTACAGGTGATTGGATATAAGAATCTTTAAAAAAAATGATGGTGGAGTGGTACAATTAATAGATAAGGAAGAGATGAAAGAATGGTCAATTGAATTACCCTTACTTTTTATTGAATACATAAGGACTAAACAATTGGAAAGCTATGGAAGTGCTAAAAAGGAAGTTGAGAAATATCTTGATGAAATTTTGAGTGATGTGGCAATTCCTAGATTAGTCAGTGTTTTGGAAGGGAATGATGATGAACAAATCATATTAGCCCTGACTCGAATTGAGGAAATTTCAAGAAAGGATGTAGAAATGGCGAAACCAATTAAAAAATATCTAACTGATCTTTCAAAGAAAAATAATAAACAAATAGTAAAATTAGCTCAATCAATTTCAAAAAATTTTGCTAATGCAGAAAGAAAAAAAGAATTAGCTCAGAAAAGGAAGGTTATGCGTGAAAAAGAAAAATCATTCCTGGAAGGCAAAATAAATGGAGAAGAATATGCTAAAGCACGGAAAGAATACTTGACTTTAAAAGAGTAATGATACGCCTCATGATTTGGGAAAATGAAAAAAATAAATTTTATAATTTTATATTAGATAATAATATAATAGGATTATTTGAAGAACCAATTAAATTGAAATCTGGTAGATTATCTTACTGGTATGTTAATTGGAGGAATATTGCTTCTGATGTTTATCTGCTTGATCAATTAACCAATTATTTGTTATCATTTGTTGATTACCTAGGTTTACACCCTAATTGTTTCTATGGTGTTCCAGAAGGAGCAACTAAATTAGGCATAATTACTCAATATAAATGGGCAAAAAGACAGAATAATTATGGTTCAGAAAGGTATCCTCTACCTATGGGTAGAGGCCAACAGAAAGAACACGGATCCCCTAAAGATAGATTTTTTGTTGGAATTCCATATGGTGATACTATTATCCTTGAGGATACCACAACTACAGGAGGTTCTTTAATCAGTACAATTGAAAAATTAAAACGTTTGGATGTAAACATAATTGCCGCAATAGGATTAACAAATAGAAACGAATTAAGGGATGATGGAAAAAGTGTAAGAGAGAGTATCTTAGAATATAATGTTCAATATTATACAATGAGCAATGCTATTGAATTATTACCAAGATTAAAAATGAGTAAGAATGTTGCTAGAAATATTGAGGATTATTTTGTCAAATATGGCACAAAACCAATAAAACTATTGTAATTATTCAATTAAAAGAAATCTCTCCAAATTTTGATAAGATTATACAAATTTTTATAGAGGAATTTTTCAGAATTCGTCAATAACCTCTCATCTTCTAAAGATAACTCAGCCATAGATAATTTTAATAGCTTTAATAATCGACTATCAATAATATTTGAAGTATAAGAATTATATCTATCCAAATCTATTTTTGGTTTATTTTTAGTATTTACTTCATTTTGCATAAATCTTCTGGATTCCTTTATTTTATTCAAAAAATAATTATTTGTTCTTTTAGTAAGCTTTGGATCATCTCTCTCACTTATAGCATATCTTTGAACATCAACGCTGTCACATTTATCCTCTGGAGCTACTTTCAAAATACCTTTTTCAATAAAAGGAATTGCAGAAAAAATTTTTAATTTATATTTCTTACCCTTCTCGAAATTACCAAAAGATTCTCCTAATAAAGAAAATCCTTCAAAATCTCTTATACATTCAGTAATAATATTCTCGTTTTGAAATATAAAATTAATCCTACTCAATGAATTAGAGAACCTATCTTCAAATATTTCCAATAAGGAATACACCAGATTTAATAAATTAAAAAATCTTTATATAGTATGTAAATGTAATACAAGAAAAATAAACATACTATTGTTTTATTAATAACTTAAAAATCTCGTGAAAATTTTGGTAATTGAAATAATTCTTCTTTTAGTATTTTTAATTTTCTTTATACTTGGATTTTATATAATTTATCGACAAGTTGCTCTAGTTAAAAAAGGAGTATTTAGTAATAAAGATAGACTTCAATGTGTACTTTATGGATTTATCTTTAGCTTATCAGTCTTGGTAGTTTTTACTGTTGCCGTCATTTTTACTGTAAGAACACCTGATTTTTGGGACCCTGAAACAACCCCACCTGATGTTCATCCACTTGCATTGTTAATTCCGTTTATTTGTTGCTTAGGGTATATTACTATTTATCCTATAATTGACTTTCTTTATATCGCATTAAGTAAAGAATCAGACGAAGGATTGACACCATTTCATAAATTTATAAGCAATAAACTAATAAATCTTTCAAAAAGTAAACTTATTAAGGTTTTACTCGCTTTATTTTTTTCCATATTAATCTTTATTATCCCTCCTATTTTACTATTTTTAATTGGATTGCCCTTTATAATGATATGGATAACATGGGTACTTGTTTATCCTTTAATGATTTTAACTTTTTATGGCTCTAAAGGATATATTGCTGGTATTTCTAATGTTTATTATCATATTCCAGATATAAGACGCTCTATTTTTCTTAATTTTGAGGATAGTAAAAGAGGATTTAAACAATTTATTTCTGATCCAGCACCATATATAGTCTTTGGTTTGATGTTATTTGTGTTTGTATGGGCTTGGATTTCACTATTCCAGACTATAGGATTCTTTTTTACTGGTACT
>JBHLNK010000159.1:0-3708 GCA_048941625.1 Promethearchaeota archaeon
ATAAATATAACAAATGGTATCTCACAATTATTTGATTTAGATATATGGGATAATTTACTTGATGAACAGCAATTTACAGTGAACATTTTTGCTAATGATACTTTTGGTTATGTTAATAACACATTAAAGTTAGTACTACATAAAGATGTAGTGATCCCTACTCTAGAAATTAACTCACCAGGAAATAATACATATTGGAATGAAGCACCAAATATTCAAGTAACTGTATCCGATCTATATTATCATTCCGTTTGGTATATTGTTGGTGGAATTAAAGTTATGCTTACAAATGGGGCTACTGAATCCCTCAACTCATCAATATGGAATAATTTACCAGATGAGAATTCATTTACAATTTATTTTTATGCTAATGATTCAGCTGGCAATATTAACAACACCTGCTCATTATGTTTGCATAAGGATATTTTAGCTCCAAGATTCTCTATTTCTTTTCCTGAGAATAACGACTTATTTGGAAATACAGCACCCAATTATTCTTTATATATAAATGAATTGTACGTAGATGACATTTGGTATACACTAGATGATGGAGTTACAAACTTTTCAATAACAGAAATTTCTGGAACTATAAATCAGACAGCATGGGAGTCCTTTTTAGATGGACCTGTTTCGATTAAATTTTATGTAAATGACACTATAGGTTATTTAAGTTTCGATGAAATTATTGTCCAAAAGGATGTTACGGCTCCTATAATTACGATCAATCTCCCAAATAAAATTGAAATATATGGTTTTATGGCTCCTAATTTTAATATTTATAAAGATGGATCTGATATAAATATGACATGGTACACTTTAAACAACGGAAATACTAATTTTACATTTACAGGATTAACCGGAGTAATTAATCAATCAGCATGGGAATTCTTTTTAAATGGAACAGTTACTATCAGATTTTATATAAATGATTCGTTAAATAATATCGGATATGATGAGGTAATAGTATGGAAAGATATAATTGCACCAACACTTAATGTTAATTCTCCAATATTCAATAATACTTGGATTAAAAATCCTCCCAAACTTAATATATCCTCATTTGATCCAAATTTAATTGGTCTTTGGTATAGAGCTGGATCTACAAATGTAAACTTAACTAATAATATAGAACAATCACTTGATACATCAATATGGAAAGGTTTACCACAAGGAGAATTTAAAATTTATTTCTATGCAATTGATGCAGCGGGTAATATCAATGAAACTTTCATAACTTTATTTAAAGATACTTTAAGACCAGTTATCATAGTTAATTCACCTGGGAATTGCACCTATTGGAATGATATTCTGTCTATCAATGTAACTGTATATGATCTGACTTTTGTGGGAGATATCCAATATGAAGTACTCCAGTTTGGTATTTCAATGCATTTACCTGAAATATTGGAAAATAATACTAAAGAAGATCTTTTAAGTGATATATGGGATGATTTAGAAGATGGCGAATTCTTAATAAGAATTTGGTGTAGAGATTATTTTTCCAATACGAGCATATCTAGACTAATCTTGTACAAGGATACAACTGCTCCAACTATTAATATTAATTCACCGACTAATACTTATTTTAATTCACCACCTTCGATCAATATTACTGTTTTTGATCAACAATTAAATAAATCTTGGTATAGAATTAATTCATCTAAGGGTTGGAGTCAAATTATATTTTTAGAGAATAACTCAAATCAATTTCTTGATGAAGATATCTGGAATGGCCTAGATCAAGGATTTTTTCAAATATATTTTTATGCTAATGATAGTTTTGGATATTTAAACAATTCATATTTCCTAACCTTGTATAAAGATACGATAATTCCTATTCTGGTGATTGATACTCCCCTTGGAAAAATATTTTTCAATTCCGAACCAGATATTCAAGTAACTGTATATGATACTAATTTTGATTCAGTTTGGTGTTATGTCGATGGAACTAAAGTTATGCTTACTAATAGTACATCCAAGACTCTCAATTCATCCATATGGGATAGTCTGCCAGATGAGAATTCATTTATCATATATTTTTATGCAAACGATTCTGCCGGAAATGAAAATAGTTCAATTTTCTTAACTCTATACAAAGATACAATTATTCCAATGATTTCGATTGATTTACCTTCCACTATTAATTATTGGAATGAAGTACCAGATATTCAAGTAACAGTATCTGATGCATATTTTGATTCAGTATGGTATATCGTTGGTGGGACTAAAATTAAACTTTTCAATGGAATTTCTGAGCCACTCCACTCATCTATATGGGATAGTCTGTTAGATGAGAGTTCATTTACTATATACTTTTATGCAAATGATTCTGCCGGAAATGTAAATAGTTCTATTTATCTAACTCTTTATAAAGACATAATAACGCCCTCTATTTTGATAAGTTCTCCTGGAAATAATACATATTGGAATGAACCACCAGATATTCAAGCAACTGTTTATGATACATATAATGATTCAGTTTGGTGTTTCATCGGTGGAACTAAAGTTATGCTTATTAATGGGGTATCCAAGACTCTCAACTCATCCATATGGGATAATATACCAGATGAGAGTTCATTTACTATATACTTTTATGCAAATGATTCTGCTGGAAATGTAAATAGTTCTATTTATCTAACTCTTTATAAAGACATAATAGCACCCTCTATTTCGATTAGTTCTCCTGGAAACAATACATATTGGAATGAACCACCAGATATTCAAGTATGTGCTTTTGATACTAATTTTGATTCGGTTTGGTATATCGTTGATGGGATAAAAATTATGCTTGTTAATGGTACATCTGAACCATTAAACTCATCTATATGGGATGGGTTACCAGTCGAGTGTTCAATTACAATCTATTTCTTCGCAAATGATACTTTAGGGAATAATGTTTCTCAAGAGTTAATAATTCATAAAGATACTCATCCTCCTGAAATTAATATTATACTTCCAGTAGCAGACACAGTTATAGGGCGTGATAGTCCTTATTTTAATGTAAGTATTGCTGGATCAGACATTCAAAATCAATGGTATATTCTGATTAATGCAACAGAACCATTAAAACGTACTGGAAAGAATTTCTTTATGGGGAATTATGGATGGATCTCCTTACTGGATTGGTATAAATTTAAGAGTGGATTAGTGATAATCAGGTTTTATGCTAATGATTCACTAGGAAATATTGGTTATGATGAAATACTAGTTGAAAAAGATATTATTGCTCCGGATATTTTAATACAAGTTCCAAGTACTGATTTTGAGGTATTTGGACAAAATGCTCCCTCCTATATTGTATCAAAGAGTGGTAGTGATATCGATAAGACTTGGTATGTTTTGGGCACTTCAAATTATAGTTCTGAAGAATATATCTTTACAGGAGATTCTGGTATTATAGACCAAATAATATGGAACAATATAGAACCAGGAATATTTTATATTTATTTTTATATAAATGATACAGTCGGTAATATTAATGTAGACTGGATCCTCCTCATAAAAGATATTTCTCCCCCAAAAGTATGTATAAATTCTCCCCTTGATAACACTTACTGGAATAATCCTCCTCCCATCAATGTTAGTGCTTATGATCTAGATTTGGCATTAATATGGTATAGAATTAATTCATCTAGAGGTTGGAGTGAAATTATATTTTTGGAGAATAACTCAAATCAATTTCTTGGTAATATCATATGGGATAACTTG
>JBHLNK010000083.1:0-15443 GCA_048941625.1 Promethearchaeota archaeon
TATAATCCTCTTTAAATTTTAAAAAAAAAATTAGTGAAAATTTATTATGTCAACACAAAAACCGGTTAAACATCCAAGTGAAATATTTATTCGTAATTATCCAAAGGTAATCTTTTTCTATCCTCTACTTATAACATCATTTGTACTCTTCCTGATTCAAATAATAGCTAATGTTGAAATCTTAGTCTTAGGATATATTTGGTTTATAGTGTTTTTTGTAAATATATTTGTCACTGCTTTCGATTTCTCTTCGACTAAATTCTTTGTATTAATATTAGCAGTAGTAATAATTGTATTAATCGTTGCTTTCCTAGTTCTCCCAAATTTTACTTTTACCCTCACAGGAATCCAGATTGATCTAGCATTACCACATGAGTTTTACTTACTGATGACATTAATTTTAGCTTTTATTTTAGGAATCGTGGTTATTAGCTCCAGATTTGATTATTATAAAATCGAGAGAAACGAAATTATTCATAAAGCAGGCATTTTCAGTTCTGCTGAACGATTCCCAGTAAAAAGCCTAAGATTCAGGAAAGAAATCCCAGATGTTTTCGAATTTTTCATGCTTCGAGCAGGACGTTTCACGATTATGCCAGGGAAAGCAGATGAAGTCATGATATTACCAACAGTTTTAAATGTCAATAAAAAGGAAGAACAATTAGACTGGTTATTAAGTCACGTTTCAGTAGAACCTGATGAAATAGATGCTTAAATAATTTCTATTAATACCTATATTTTTTTTAATATTTTTATTTCTTTAATGATTTGATTTTGGATAGATTTAATTAGCAAATTAGACTTTTTAATACACTTATGTCTCCTCCAGTAATATATCTATTTGATTTTGATGGTGTTATTATCACTCAAAAATCTCTTGAAATGACAGCATCTAAATTGATTAAAGAAGAGTTTTATCGTTGGAAAAATATAGAGAATTTAAGACTTATTGACTTTGCAAGGCTTTTTGAGGAATCAGACTCAAAAAATAGAATAAAAGCTTTAATAAAGGTTAATAAAGCCTATAAACCTTATATTAAGAGCCTATGGAGAAGAAATTTTTTTTTCATTAAATTTAGACGAATGTATCCCAAATTAGAAAAATATGAATTATTCAAACCGAATCTAGAAGATGTGCTAAAAAAACTTAAAAGTGCAGGAATCTGGTTAGGGATAGTGTCTAATACAAGTAAGGAAAGATTAGAAAGATTTAGAAAAAAATTAAATTTAGATAGATATTTTTCTGTTTATATAACTCGCGATGATGCTCATTACAGAAAACCTCATCCGTCTCCAATAATAACTGCATTATTAAAAATTAAAAAAGTTATCAATTCTCCAATAAATAAAGATAATGTATACTATATCGGTGATCTACCGGCAGATGTAGAATGTGCTAGGAATGCAGGCGTTAAAAGTATCGCTTTACTTTCTGGTCATGGCACTGAAGAGGGATTAAAAAAATCAAATCCATCATTTCTCCTTCAAAGTATTGAAAATGTATTAGAGTTGGAATATATCAAAAAATTATTATTGGATTAAACACTCTTTAGCATTAAATATGTTTAATCTTGAAGAATTCGAGAATAATCAGCTTCTGGAAAAAGTAGATAAACTGAATAAATTACTTAGTAAAAATAAAGTTGATAAAATATTAAAAATTCTGGATGAATTTCTAGATTTGTTAAATCAACAAGAATTAGTTGTAGCTATTACCTATATTTTAAGTATCTTATCAGAAAAAAAGATAGAGCTTATCTCTGAAAGAATAATTAAGAGAATTAAAGATTTTATTAATTCTGAAAATCCGAAAGTTAAAAATAATTCTCTAATAATAATAGGATTTGCAATGTTAGCTAATTCAAATTATATTACAGCTTATTATGATGAATTCATTAAATTTTTGTTAGATAAATCTGAAGATACTCGCAATAATATACTTTTCTTTTTACAAGAATTAGTTAAAATTGATCCAGTTTTAATAAATTCCAAGTTAGACATTATTATAGATAGTTTTAAATTGGAAAAAAAAACCGAAAATGTTATTTCTTTGTTATATTTGCTCGATTCTTGTAATAGTTTTGATTTTGATCATTTGTTTAAGTTGAGAAGGATTTTGATATCCTTGTTATCATCAATAGAGGATATTAATACCTCTCCAATTTTTTTAAAGTTAATTGGTATCATAAAAAAACTTTTTTCAAATCTTAATGAAGTTAATCTGGAAAATATGGAAATGAACACAATTACTGACTTAATAGATAGTCAATTTATTATGAAAAAATATGATTTTACATCAATAAGAAAAAAAAAGGACGTACAATTAAAAGATTTCTTGAATGAGATCGCAAAATCAACTGTGAAGGATGAAAAATTATATTTTTATGTAAAATTTAAAGAAAACAATATTTTTGTATATGAATTAGAAAAACGTAAATTAAAAAGCTTTTTTGAGAGTAATAGCAAGATTTCTGATGAAGAAATTAATAGGACTTTTTCTAACGTTGTGAATAATAAAGCAGAGTTAAAAGCTTTTATTAAAACAATTAATAATTTGAAAATTGTTGACGGATATTATTCAGATATAGGTTTTTTTTATCCAAAATCTCATTTTAAAGCTAAAATTCTTGAAGATTTGAATTCAAGTGGAGAGATAGATATAAATAGATACAAATTTCTTCCTAGAAGTTTTATTAATGATATTATCAAAGAGATCTCCAATTCGTTGAATTATACTTTCTTGATGCATAAAAATAATGAAATTTATTATTCATTTAAAGAAATTGGAAATAAAATTAATTTAGAAGCAGCAAGAAGGAGTATTATAGAACTTAAACCATATAGGGATCTTTTATCTGAAGAAGATTTCATTAAATTAATAAAGAAAATGCCTAAGGAGTATTTATCGGAAAACCACAAAGGAACGCAATGGTTAACAAATTTAGGAGTGTTAAAAATCACAAATGAGGTTCAAAATTCTAAAATTGTGGGTTATTTTAATATTTCTAGGATCTCAAAGAAGTTAAACATAGATGAAATCCTATTATTAGATGTATTTGATCAATTTGTTGATTATAGAAGTGGGATATGGGATGTAAGTAAAAATATTTTCTATTACTCAAAATTTATCAAAGAGAGAATAGACAAGATTAGTAAAATTACTGACGAAGAGGAAAAGTTATATCAAATAGAAAAGATATCAAAGGAGCTCAATATAAGCAAAAATCATATTGTATCAAAGATCGATGAAAATTTAAAATTAATTGCTGAGGAAATAAAAAGAAAAGATCAAATAAAAATTGAAGATTATCTTGAAAAAACCGGTATGAATCTTGAAGATTTTTTAAAATTTATTGATGGATTAGGAATATCTTATTTTAAAAAAGCTGATCTCTTAATTTTTAATCCACAAAAGATTGAGGATGCCAAAAATGATATAAAATATTTGCTGATTGATAAATCTAAGTCAGTAAATTATATTTCATTAGGAACTTATGAGATAACTTCAAACTTGATAAAAGATTTGATTAGTGATTTATTGAATGACAAAAAATTGAGAGGTATTTTCTATGAAGATCAAGGAGAGGTTACTTTCTATACAGAAAAAGGAATAAGAAATTTGATGTTGGAAAATAGTTTTCTCTTCTCATTTAATGATCTTTTCTATGGAAAGAAATTAAATCAAGGCGAAATTGATTTAATGAGAGAGATATTTGACGATTTAATAAAAAATAAGAGAATAAAAGGAAGTTTTGATGAAGAAGCACTAACATTTTCTAGTGATGATGTTATTTTTGCTAGAGATTATAATACAGTATTATTTGAATTTGAGAAAATGGTTAATAATTATAAAATAAAATTTGAAACTGAATTCCAAAAAATAAAGAAGATATTAACTAAAAAGCAAGAAACTATTTACCCACAAGAGATAAAAGTCATTCAAGAGGCAATTGATAAAATAAATGAAAAATATATTAATTGGAGAAGTGGTCTAGAAGCTTTTATTCGAAATACAAACAAGAAATTGTTAAGAGATCAAGGGATAAGTATAAAAAAATATAAAACTCTTTTTTCAGAAAAGAAGAAAGAGGAAATAAAATCACTGGAGGAAGATCCAGAAATAATTGAACTTTTTGATGATTTTAATCGCTGGATTAATTTATATAATAAATTAGAATTAAAATATCCGAACATTATATTCTATCAAAAAAGGCTTATAAACAATCCAGAAGATTTAGAAACTAAAAATAAACTTAGTGAATTATTAGAAGAATTAAACTTAAATTAATTAAAAATTACCTTTTCTTCCCAATTTGAGATAGGAACTCATCAGCATCAATTTTTTCGTCTGTTATTATTTTATAAGTTTTTGGATTCGTTATTCCATTTAAGGTTAAAATTCCTTCTTCTTCAAGAAATTTTAATGCTCTCCAAATAAAATTTATCTTAGAACGGTTAGAAGCTTTAATATTATAACATCTCCTAATTCTCTTAGTGTTTACAATTGTAATATTATTATCTATTAATTTATTAATTGCTTCAATTGTGTCTTTCAAATTTTTCTGAAAAAAATCCATATTTAAAATAAACCCTCAAACTGGAAATTAATTAGTAAAACTCTCCTCATTAAAGGTAGTAATTAAAAAGTCAATTCTAAGTATAATAAAATTATGTCGAGAACTATATAAGCTTTATGGAAGAGATATTCAAAATGACTTTTGTATCAGATAGTGTATCCAAATTTTAAATCCTATCTAAATGAAAATATCTTTTTCTTAATGGCGAAAGACTCTTTTGCCACAAAATACTAAAGCACAATTTAATTCATCAGCACGCTGAATTACTAGATCATCTCTTATAGATCCCCCAGGATTTATTATTGCTATTGCTCCAGCATCTACTGCTGCTTCTAAACCATCAGGAAAAGGAAAAAAAGAATCTGTCCCCATAAAACTGTTTTTCAATGCTTCTTTATGACCAAATTCTATTGCTTTTTGAGCTGCTAATTTAACTACATGTACTCTACTATGTTGTCCAGCACCTATTCCTATTGAATACATTCCATTGTCATAAATTTGACTAAAACATGCTGAATTTGATTTAGTCCACTTTGAAACTTTATAGGCAAATATTAAGGCTTTTTTATCAGTTTTATTAACCTTTCTTTTACTAACGACATTCCATTCTTTAATAATAGGCTTATAATCATATTCTTGAATTAATACTCCTCCTAAAACACTTCTTAATTCAAAATTTTTGTATATCTCTTGCTTTTTCTCAAGGAGATCATTGATTTCGAGAATTATCAAATTTTTTTTTTTGTTTTAATATATCCAAAGCCTTTTTTTCAAAAGAAGGTGCCATTATGACTTCAATAAAGATTTTTTCCTTATTAATAAGATAATCCGCTACTTCTTTCGTTAGTAGTTTATTAACACCCCACACTCCTCCAAATGCAGATAATGGATCAGTACTAAATGCTCTTTTAACAGAACTTAATTGATCTTGTCTATCAATTGCAACACCATTTGGATTTGTATGTTTTAGGATTGCTGTAACAAAATTCTCACTTCCAAAATCTAGAAGCATTTGTATGCAAGAGTCGATATCTAAATAGTTATTGAATGAGATCTTTTTACCTCCAATTTGATTCAGCTGTTGTAGTCCATAGTTAGATGAAGTATCCTTATAATAAGCCGCTAATTGATCCCAATTCTCCCCATATCTGCAATCTTGTACCTTTTCAAAAATTTTTATCTTTCTGTTAGGAAAAACTGATTCAGGCTTGTAAATATTTTGAAGATATGTCGCAATAGCTGCATTATAATCTGCCATTATTGAAAAGACCTCTTGTGCAAGTAAATGTCGAGTGTTTTCTGTGATTGCGCCCTTATTATCTCTCAATTCATCAATGATTTCACTATAATATTCAGGGCTAGGTACAACTATAACATCTGGAAAGTTTTTTGCTGCAGCTCGAATCATTGTAGGACCTCCAATATCAATCATTTCTAAGGCTTCTTTAAGTGTTATATTCGGTTTCTCTATCGCTTCTTTAAATTGATATAGGTTACATACAACCATATCAATTGGTTTAATACCATAAAATTCTGCATCATTAACATCTTGCTTTAAACCTCGACGATATAAAATTCCTCCTTCAATTTTTGGATGTAATGTCTTAATTCTACCATCAAACATCTCAGGACTTTCAGTAAAATCAGAAATTTTAGTAAATGGAACACCAGACTTCTCTAGGATTTCACCAGTTCCACCAGTTGAAAGAATTTCAATTCCAAATTCATTAACTAAGATTTTTGCAAAATTAAGTATTCCTATTTTATCATATACACTAATAATTGCCCTTTTTATCTTTTTCATAAAATTCAGCTTAAATTGATTTAGTTATGAAATAAAATTTTTGCAAGAAAGAAAAGTTTACTGTAGATAAAATCTAACTTAATAGTTATTTAATAACAGAATTTTTACTATCAATATTTTATTCAGACACAAATGTATAAAAATAATGGTGTTATAAAATTTATCCGAACCGAAATTAAATGAAGGTAATATTAAAATGAGATATGAAAAAAAAATTAAGATCAATTCAACTCCTAAGAGAATTTATGATATTGTAACGGACGCAGAAATTTTAACAAAATGGAATTTAGGAGTCGATAATATTGAAGCAAGAGAAGAAGGTAAAAATTTTCTTTTAAAATCTGCAGTTGGAGATATCTTAATTGTTGATTGGGAAACAAAGGAAAATGAATTTGCTACTTGGCATATGAAAAATAGTGATATGGATTCTATAGGATATATTATAGAACCTAGAGGAGATAATGTTGAGACTACATTATGGGTTGATTTTGAGAATAAGAAACTAAAAAAGAGCTTTGAGAAAGTTGGTGAATTAACATTAAAAAGTTTAAAGAATTTTGTTGAATTCATCGAAGATGGTGGAAATCCAGAAGAATTTGATAAAAAACAACTTATGGTAAGTCCATAAATAATTTTTGATATTAAATTCTATTTTTTTTTTAAAATTTACCAATAAGGTCATGTGGCTGAGTTTCTCTTTGGCCTACAACAGAAACTATTCCTAATTCTGCGTTCTTCATAGCTGAAATAGATTTAGCACCAGCGTATATCATTCCATTTGATAATCCTTCTTTCAATGTAGCTAAAACACCATTTACATCTCCAACGTAAGGTACATAATTTGAAACTCCTTCAGTTAACATTTTTGATCCCTCAATATAACGATCTGATATATAACCAAATGTTCTCGCTTCTTTACTACCCATACCGCGATATACTTTTACTTTTCTCCCTGCTATCGTATCAATAAAACCAGGTGACTCGTCTGTGCCAGCGAAGAAATGTCCAGACATTATTAAGTCTGCTCCAACCGCAAATGCTTTTGGTAAATCACCAGGTTTAATAAATCCTCCATCTGCAATTAAAGACAATTTTGGATTATAATCTTGTATTGCATCGGCGACTTGAGCAGTAGCGAATAATGTGGGTGCACCAACACCAGTTTGTATTGAAGTAGTACAAATTGAACCAGATCCCATTCCCACTTTTAATCCAATGAAACGTTCCTCCACAAAATCACATTTTGAAATCAGATATTCTGCCGCTTGGTATGTCCCTATATTACCTAATACAAAATCTGATTCTAAGAATTTCATAAGTTTCGTAGTACCTTCAATATCATCTTTCTTATAAAAATCTGCGACGTCTATGAAAAAAATATCAACATATTTATCAATTTGCTTTAGCATATTCTGTGATTCTCCTGATTCGGGAAATCTAGGAGATAATGCTAGAGCACATAATAAATGACCCTCCTCATCTTTAGAAGCTAAAGGGAATTCTGGGGCTAAATCTTTCTTAGTTATTAATCCTTTTAAAAAACCTTCTTTATCTATTATCGGAAGTTTTTCCTTGCGTGATTTATAAAGAATTTTCAAAGCATCTTCTCTAGAGGCGCCAGGTTCTATAGAAATGACATCTTTTGTCATATAATCCTTAACAGTACCATTTTGAATATCATTTTCGAAAAAAGGAATGTCGCGTTTGGTAAAAATACCACATACTTTCTTTTCTTCATTTACAACAACAATCCCGCTAATATTATAGTTTTCCATCATAAATTTGGCTTTTGCAACTTTATCATCAGGATTGATTGTAGCTACATGTTCGTCATCTATAACAAATGACCGTGCCCTTTTTACAATTCTACACATCTCCAATTGTCTTTCATATGAACAATTGCGGTGCAATACTCCAAGACCTCCGTGTAATGCCATATTAATTGCCATTACTTCCTCTGTAACTGTGTCCATAGCAGAAGACATTATAGGTAAGTTAAGATGATATTTGCCTAAACTTGAAGAGATGTCGACATCTTTTGGTGGAAAATTAGTGAATCCAGGTAACAAAAGTACATCTTGGAATGTGGCAATTAAGTCTTTGGTATGTATTTTTTTTCGATATTTATCTGTCATTTCTGAAAATCACTTTAAAAATTGATTATATTCCTATTAATTAAATAACATATAAATTATGTCACACTTAAAAATTTTAGTATTAAACAACCAAAATAAAAGAAGGATTTTTAGATAAATTATACAGGAATATCTCGTTTATTAAAGATTAAAACCCCTGAGATTGTTAATAGGGCAGAGTATACTAAAAGTATCGAATTATGAAGTGCCACGTTATCCCAAACATGATTTACGAGAAGGTTAGACATGTCTGAATAGAAAAAAATACTTATTCGTCTTATCTCTTGAGCTTCTTCTGGGAATGATTTCCAAAATTGTCCAACAGCATAAAAAAAGATCAATATACCAAAACTTAGTCCAAGTGCTCTTTTGGGTGATAAAAATGAAGAGAAAAAAAATCCAGTACTGATAAGAGATATTATAAAAATAAAATTCCATAGAAATGCAAAAATAATTTCATTTAAGAAGAGCCCATTGGCAGTTGAAGAAGGAAATACTAAGATCCCTAAAAGAACACTAAACATCACCCCATAATAAAGAATTATTATTTCAATTACGACTGAAAAATATTTTCCTAAACTAAACTTACTGCGTGTGATTGGTTTTGATAATACTATATCAATAGTTTTATCCTCGATTTCTTTAGGTATATTTTGAGCAGATTTTAAAACAAAATATATTCCAAAATAAATCCAAGAAATTGAAAACAAATATACATTAAGAAAACCACCAAATTCAGCGAGGTTATAAAACTCTCCTACAATCTGCCTTATTGCTTCCGGATAATTCTCAAATACTTCTTCCATTCCTGCAAATAACTCGGGATCAAAAAATGTTACAAACCAAATGAAGAAGAGAGACATGACTCCAGTGAAAATAAGTAGAGTTTTGTAATGCATTTTTAATTCATGCCAGATAATTTGTAAAGGCTTCATGAATTTTTACCTCCTTGTAAATTGTTTTCTTCATAATATTGTAAAAATATGTTTTCTAAAGTGGAATGCCTAATGGAGAAATCTTTTACTGGATTACCGTCCCAGTCTCTTTCACTAATTTCAGTTAGAATCTTTCGAGCCGGATCTGGTGGTAATAAGAATTCAAGTTGAGTTTGGAAATTATATTTAATTATTGATTCAGGAAATTCATTTTTTAAGAAAGTTTTAAATGCTTCCATACTCCTAGGAGTTCTAAAAATTAATTCAATATGTTTTAAATTCTTAGCTTTTAACTCATTTACATTGGATATTTCGGCAATTTTTCCTTTCTTGATAATAGCTATTCGATCACAGAATTTATCTACTTCTGCCAATACATGGCTACAAAGAAACACAGTGCATTTAGATTCTTTCTGACGTTCAGCAACTATACGGTAAAATTCTGACTGCATCAAAGGGTCAAGTCCAGATGTTGGTTCATCCAAAATAAGTAAATCAAATTTACCCATGAGCGCTGATAATACACCAACTTTCTGCTTATTACCTTTACTTAATACTCCTACTTTTCTATCCATATCTAATTTTAGACGTTCTGAAACTTCGGTGATATAATCCCAATCAATTTCAATATCATATAATTTGGTGAAATATCTTATTAATTCTTTTGCTGTCAAATTCTTATATATACCCAATTCTCCAGGTAAATACCCTATGCGATTTCTTATGGATATATCTTTTTTAGGATTAATTTTTTCACCTAGTATTGTAATATCTCCACCATCTGTGTTTAGAAATCCAAGTAAACATCGAATTGTTGTAGTTTTTCCAGCACCATTTGGTCCTAAATACCCAAATCGGGATCCTTGAGGCACATCAAACGAGATATCATCTACTGCTTTAACTTTGCCGTGATCATAATATTTTATTAAGTTCCTAACTTCTATAGCATTCATTTTTAATAAAAATTACATTTTTCATATATTTTAAAATATATAAAGATACAACAATTAATAACAAAACAGATTATTTAAATGTTCTTCATAATTTTTGAAACCTACAAAAAATTTAATAAAATAGAAATCTAATTAATGTATAAGGATGACTGAAGAAGAAGGAGATTTCAAGTTCGAAGGAATAATTCGTGAAATAGAAAAATCATTTATTAAGTTAATTGTGGATATTGGGAATCTAGGTCCTTTATCTCCAAAATTTACAGAAATTTTTGGTTATTTGATGATTCATGGTCACTTAACTCAATTGCAATTAAGTGAATTAACTGGATTTTCCATTGGAACTGTATCATCTAATCTTAATCAAATGTTGTCATTAGGTCTAGTCCGAAAAGAATTAATTCCTAAAACAAGAACTTATAAATACATATTTTTAGGAGATAAAGGGAATTTAGAATTGCAAGCAAGTTTTATGAAAACTGAAGTTGTAAATTCAGTCATTGCATTTTTTGAGCAAAAATTGAATGAACTCTCAAATTATGATGATGAAAAAGGGTTCACTTTACTTGAAGAGAGAATAAATGCCATGCTAATCTTTTTCCATTGGCATAAAAAAGCAATTGAGAGAAAATTTGCAATATTAAAAAATGAATTAAAGCACACTTAAAAATGATAAAATGAAAGATAAAAGAAGGTTCGGACCAAATGTAAAAAGAATTGAAGATGAATTAATCCAATTTATGTCAACATCTCCCATTTTTTTTACAAAAGATCCATTTATTAATATCATAAGAGGTTATTTTATTACTCGCAAAAATCTAACTCAAAAGGAAATTAAGAATTTAACAAAACTATCAACAGGTAAAATCTCTCAAGTATTAAAAGTATTAAAAAAATGGGAATTAATAGAAAAAACAAACGTCTCAAGCACAGGAGAATATACATATACAATGGAATCAATAGAGGATGCTTTTTTAAGATATTTTAATATAATTATGGGAGATATTACAAAATGGGAAAAACCATTAAAAGATATGAAGAAAAAATTGGAAATAGAAAAAGAAAACCTTAAAGACCTTAAAGGTTACGATAAAATGAGTAATTTATTAGCGCTTTTATTACGAGCTATAAAAATTAACTTAATAGTAATGAAGGATTTTAAAAAAAAATAATATAAAAAATTTATTTGGTTGTTGATTTCATTAAGATTTTTAAATTCAATGAGAAATTTGTTGAATAATATAGAGAGTATATTAATTGGAATAAAAATTTACTTCCTTTTGTTCAATAGAGACATTAACGTATTCCTTTTTTTTCTTTCTTTTTAATATATACGGATATCACGGAATATTATTAATCTATTATATATTAATTAGTTAAAATTTGTATTCAAAAATTACCTATATGTAAATTTAAATATATAGGTAGTGATTAATTTTGTAGGTCACATGGAAAAATGAGTTCTAAAGTTGAAATTTCTGAAGAAAACGTGATTCAACACCTAATAGATAAGAGTGAATCAAAATATGGTTTATTTTCAATTAATTACATCCTGATCAATTGTAAAATCAAAGAATTATTAGAATTTATCAATAATTATGGAATAACTCTTCCTGACAAAAATTTTATTTCTAGACTTGAATATATAAAACTTATTCTGGTCCATCTAACTAATATCTATTATACAACTGATTGGCAGAAAAGATTTGTGGATCCATTAGATTATTGTGGCTATGCAATTATTAACTCAAAAACATTTAAAAAATATTTATATCATTTGGACTTTATAGCAAAGCAAGATTTAAGTGAAACCTTCGCTGATTATTGTGCTGACCTTGAAATAACTGTTCATAATACATCATTAGATTCAATTTCACCTCAGATGGATATGTATTTGACAACGAAGAAATCAAAATTAAAGACTGCTTCTGTATTCGTTATGAATGGTGTCAATGTCAATGATCAAAGTTATATAGATACCAAAAAATCGATAGGATTAGCAGGTAAAGTAGCGGATTGGAAAATATTCGTAACAACCCCAATTGGTGCCCTTAAGATAGGATTAAAAAATCTGATTTATGATATGAGAAAATTAAACTGTTGGCTTTATGTTGTCGATCCTTCAAGAAAGATCGTATATGGTGTGGTAAAAGGGAAAAAGAATGATGATTTTAATGAGGATATATGGAATAAATTTATCAAGAAGCTTCCAAAAGAACCTATGAGAGCTCCTTCTCAAGTTATTAAATTATCAGATTATAATTTTGACGAATCTAAATCTTTTGATTCGATTAATTTTAGGCTTTTTGATATCTACGATGAATTAGAACATAATAAACTCATGCTAAAAGAACCTAATAATCCAAAATATTCTGATATATTTAGAGACTTAATAGTTATTGAAAAGACTAGTGGAACTCCGATTATAACCTATGCTAATGAAAATTTTAAAGAACAAGCATTAGTTTCGGGTTTTTTAGCAGCAATGGATTCATTTGTATCTCAAATTGGTGGATCTACAATGGAGGAGATCAATTATAAAGGTCTTTATGTTCAAGCAACATATGGAGAAATTATTGAAACTGTTTGCTTTTTATTTAAGCCAGCAGATGCTAGCTTTAAAGAAAGGTTAAAATATCTTACTAATTTATTTGAAACTCTTTATAACGAGCAGATTGATTTATTTAAACAAACAGGTAATACTAATTTATTCGATACAGACGAAATTTTATCGATTACAAAAGAAATTCTTGACATTTAATTCTTCAAGCCAATCAAGGTCCAAAAATTAATTATTAACTATTTTCTAATTATAGTACAATATTTACTCCTATAGCATTTGATAGTACAGCTGCAAAAAACAATTGAACAATTACAAATGAAATAATAACAACAAGATAGAAAGATTTTACATTTTGTAAGATTTTAGTATTTATCATAATTATAATAAGAAAAATTACCTGCATAAATAATATACTTGGAAAATGAGATATCTTTACTGATAAAACCATCATAATTATCATTATTATGATAGTAACTATCATAAGAACTCTGTTTTTGGCACTTTCTGATTTTAAGCTCCTTAACTCTGGACATATTACTTTTCGAAGGAAGATTTCAATAGATAAAAATACAGGAAAAACGAGATATCCTAAAATAAAATGGACAACGAAATTAGAAGGCCAAACAAAACCAAATGGATAATAAAATGAAAAAACCATATAAACTAACAGAAAGTAAGCAGTACAAATTATAGTAAATATTATATATTTCAGATTAAATTGAGCTTTTATAAGGTCAATTATTTTTATTTCGTTTCGTTTATCTTTATGTGTTTTCTTATAATTAACTAATTTAACTATGAAATAAATGAATATAAAGACTATTGAACCATAGAGAATACCCTTAATCCCATAAATTCTCTCAAATATGAACCAATTCAATAAAAAACCAGTGATATAAAATACTATTTTTATTAAATGATTTCGATTTTTAGAAGTTGACAAGGATAATTGATAAACTTCCGAATTCACTTTTTCAATGATTTTATTCCTTCTAAAAAATATTCGACTGGAAACCGAAATTAAAGATATGATAATTATGAATAGTAATATTATGTTGATAAAAATCAATATATAACTTAAATAAAATGTAATAATTATAGGACCATTAATAGTCTTTGATCCAAAAAAGTGGTTCTCAAACCAATTTATTGAATTAAAAAGAATTTGATCTGAAAATAATTGATGTGCCCCACCCAACATAAATCCTTCTATTGGAATTACGGTACAACTAGTTAATTCCTGTGCTTTCAAGGCATTTTCTTTAAAATCTAACACTTCATCATCTATATGCATTATTATCAATAAATTCTTAGTATTTTCTTTATTCAATAAATTTGCAGGAATGTAATCAATGAAATCTTCATTATACAAAAACCCATATTTCGGCGGAATAAAATTTACCAATGGAGCTAATGCTACTGTTACTTTAAATCGTGGATCTAAAGCTTGATTCATGAGTACTACCATTCCACCAAGTGAATGTCCTATTAAACCAATCTGAGAGATGTTTATTTTAGAGTAAAAAGGCAATTTCTCTAGCTTATTTAAGAGTCTTGAACAATCTTGAGCTA
This sequence comes from Promethearchaeota archaeon, assembly GCA_048941625.1. Taxonomy (GTDB): domain Archaea; phylum Asgardarchaeota; class Lokiarchaeia; order Sigyniarchaeales; family SOKP01; genus Loki-b32. The sequence continues at coordinate 14,537 of JBHLNK010000083.1, forward strand.
AGGCAGGAATGCCTGTTAATACATCAATATTATTAATATTTCCACCACTTTCACCATGACCTTGATAATCTAATGCAGCTACAAAAAAACCTCGCTTGGTAAATTCAATCGGTATCCTAATATCAAAGTCTCTTTTTGAAGCAATACCATGACAATATATTATTAGCGGTTGCTTCTCTTGGAACTTTATTGTGTTGGAGGGATAATATAAATTAGCATAAAGTTTTGCTCCAGATGATTCAAATTGAACTCTCTCATATTTGTTGTAACTCTGTGCTCTATTTAAATTAAGAAAAGTTAGAGTTATTATCAAAATAATTATAAAAATTGATAGATTTTTAAGATTTTTATGATCTCTATTGGTCATTTCAATTCCTACTATAAATTGCTCTTCTTCCATAATTGATAATTGATTTTTTTGCATTTTTTTATTCCAATTTTTTTTTATTTACAAAATTCAAACTTTGTGAAATGCACTTATAAAAAGTTGAACTAACTATTTAAAGGTTTTCACAAATTTTGAAAAATAAATAGATATTATAATTATTTACAAAAATTGTATAAATAAAAATTATCCTCTAAAATCTATTATTAATATTCCAAGAATGTTAAAACTAGGAAAGTATGGATAATGTTCTCAATTTGGTATTTTTGACATTTCTTAAATTTTAAATATGAGTTTTAAGCTTAATCATATTTAATTATATCATTTTAAAAAAGGAGTAGGAAAAATTGGAAAAATTTTTCTACTTATATTATTAAAAATTAAATGATATATCCTTATACATTTTATAAAGATGAGTATCTATCATATTTTTTTTTTTCCAAAACTTGATTAATACACAACATGAGGTAATGCGAAATAAATATATTCAGTTATTTTGAATAATTCATTTATCCACAAATT
>JBHLNK010000160.1:0-3676 GCA_048941625.1 Promethearchaeota archaeon
TTGTACTTAATAGATTATAAAGTGAAATATATTTTGTATAATAATATTAAAACCTAGATTTTAAATTATAATCTTGATATATAAAGAATATTTTATGAGGTGATTTAAAATTCCAAAAGTAATACATTTTGAATTGAATGTTAAGGATGTAGATAAGACGATTAAATTTTATAAAAATGTATTTGGATGGAAATTCGAAAAATGGGAAGGGCCTATAGATTATTGGCTTATTATGACAGGAAAAGAAGGTGAAGAAGGTATCGGTGGAGGACTTGGAGCTGAAGAAGAAGGATTTCCTAAACTTGTTAATACAATAGATGTCAAGAATGTTGATGAAATAGTTAAAAAGATCGAAAATAACGGGGGTGAGATAATTAGCCCCAAACATGCTGTTCCAGGAGTCGGTTGGCTAGCTTATTTCAAAGATACAGAAGGAATTGTAACTGGGATTATGCAAGAGGATCCAAATGCAAAATAATTTTTTTTTTATATATCCCACCAAGCTGGAATTTTTACAGTTAGAAATCGATCAATATCAAAGAGTAAAAAATTATCATTTTGTAAGGTAAAGGCTAATCCTCCTAAATAGTTAACCCATTTATCATCAGGGACTATGTTAAACCATCCAAATCTAAGCCCCATTATTGGAATTTCGTGAGTAACATGAATATCGATAGATCTACTTGGAGATTCATTAAATAATGACCAAATAATATTAGCGGTGCTGATTGAATAAGATATTAGTGGTTGTATTTTATCTTCCGGAAAATTTCCACTAATCCAATTTTGGACATATTTAACTAAATCTCCATCTTCGATCTGTTTGAGAAAAAAATTTCGTTCTATTCCAATATTATACAACGGTTCCAAATTTCCTTGAATTTCTCCCTTTCCACCAACCTTTAAAAATCCATTAAGAATATCTTCAGCAGTATCCTGGCATCTTGTAGCGTGGCTTGTAAAAAAGCGAACAATTCTGTCGATTGGGAGATTTTCTCCTAGTTTTCTTGCTAATCTATGCCCTGTTGTCGTCAATTGTAAATCTTTGTTATCCCAGACAGATTCTGGCACATCTCTCTCGGAATGCCTAAGTAAAAGAATAATTTTGGAATTTCTTGGAAAGTTAACTAATCCAGCTATTAATTTAACTGCTTGGTAAGTCCAATCAAGATCTTCCCAGGTATTAGAAATAACCATTGCAATAAAATTATTATAGATTATAGTAAAACTTTTTGAAAGTTTAAAAAAAAGAATTTTAATTTATAGCCATTTAACTTTAGAAGATCTTCTTTCTGGAATTTTATAGTATCTGGCTTTCGGGAAGCCTATTGCTAATGTGTAGCCTACAACATGTTTTAAAGGAAGCTTTATTATTTTACCAACTAGTCTAAATTCATTGAAAAAGTAAGTAATATATCCTAGTGAGCATGTACCTAAGCCTAAACTTTCAGCTGCCAGCATAATATATCCTGCGGCTAATGTACAGTTTTCGATTGGGGTTAAAGCGTCTTTAGGAGTATGAATTACAATAATTTCAGCATTTCGGCGCCAGATTTCTTTACCTTGCTTTATTTTTTTCAGAGCTCGTTTAAATGCAGGTATAACTACTTCAATCCGCTTTATTAGACTAGGAGGAAATGATTTTTCAAGAGTCTTCCTTCCTTCAGGATCTTCAAATACGTTAATTAGGTTTGTAACTTGATTTGTACATTCATCAGATAATTTTTTCAGTATTTCTTTATTTTGAACTATTGTAAAATGCACATTCTCTTGATTATGCCCTGTTGGAGAATATCGCCCTACTTCATTCAATATTTTTTCAATCAATTCTTTTGGAACAGATTTATCAGTAAATTGTCGTCTTGATCTCCTAGATTTGACGAGTTTTACAAAAGATTCAAATGATGAGATCTCTCCTTTAGTAGGAACATCTTCAAATACTTCGTTTTCATAGAGTTTAAGCTTTATAGCGTTTACTGGACAAACAGCCACACACTTTCCACATTCTATACAAAATTCTTCCATTGCTTCATCAAAATACATATTATCAGATTCAAAATAATAAAAATCACACTCATCAGAGCAAGCTCTGCATTTTGTACAAGAATCAGTATCTACAACTACTCGAGCATTCTCTATCATATCTATCATATCTTTTTAAAATTTGTTATTTAGTCATAATAAAATGTTATTCTATTAAAATTTCTTTTTTAAAATTCAGAATAGAATAGATTAACTATAAACTGAAAGTTAAAAATGATTAGTCTTATAACTATATAAAATATCATTAACAAAAATTTAGAGTTTTTTGTAATGTTAAAATCGATCTTAGTATGTGATTCTCAAGGATATCCATTCTATTCTAAAAAGTTAGATCCTAATTTAGGAGAGATAGATCCAACAATTTTTAGTGGATTAATATCAGCTATAGGAGTTATTGGCAAAGAATTATTTAAAGAAGATATTGCTACTATCACTTACGGTGAGAAATATGCAATCACAATTATTACAAAGGAATTGTTTGGTGATAAGAAATCAATTTACTTTGTGTTTGTCATTGAAGGAGAAAAAGACTTAAAATTAATGAGAAAACTCAGTACGAATATTTTCATTGAAACTAAGCATGTTTTAAAAGATCCCTCAGCTGCAAAATTAGATATCCAAGAAAAAGTAGATAGAATTTTAGATAATTTATAAAAAAATTAAAATTAAGCTTCTAATCTACAAATAGTTTACATTTTTGTAATCTTATATCTAAACTTTAGATATTATTAATTAAATTTAAATAAAAACCATAAATTCATTTTCAAAATTTAATTCTGAAAAATTGGTGATTTATTAATTGGCTCAATTTAAAGTACTTACTTATATTCAACCTCTAAAGGACGCGAAAAAGAATTTTCACCCTGCTGAATTTGAGAAGATGGTAAATGACCATTTAAATGATGGTTGGAAAGTTATAAACTGTGATGGAGTCTATATGGGGGGTGTTAGCCCCACAAACGGAATACATTACTGGGCATACTTGTTGAAAGAATAAAATATGATTCAAATCCTTTTTTTTTATTCTAATTTAAATTCTCTTGCCTTGTTACTATTTATTAATATTTCAATTTTGTTCATATCTAAATATTTAATAGCAAATTATTTCATTAATTTATCAATATTAAAAGGAACAATTTTGTAAAAATTATGCATGTCAGAGACATAAAAGGACGCCCAAAATTTGAATTGGGGGAACTTTCCGGTTATTTTTTGTGGAAACAGACAGATGGGTTTCATTTGAGATGGACTACAAAAAAAGCAAAAGCCCTTAACTTTCAAGGTTTAATAGATCATAGTTCTAAACTAAAGGTTACGAGAATAACAAATCCCCGCTTAAATTTTAAGATATATAAGACTGGGACCAATTCTTTTCAATGGAATTCTGAAGGAGAAAAAAAAATTAATGGAATTGATTTCTTTACTTCTGGAAATCTCTCATTTGAATTAAGAATTAACAATAAAAAAATCAAACCAAAAGCAATATTCATAGGCTCTTCAATGACAAACCCTAAAAGTAATCCCTTTAATATAATTCAAATATCTGAAGAGGAAACCACCAAAAAATTGAAGATAAAATTCGAAAAATATAAACCAACATTCCAAGAAATTAACCCAGAGCCATTATATGAAA
>JBHLNK010000010.1:0-58981 GCA_048941625.1 Promethearchaeota archaeon
CTATTGAGAAAAAATTAAAACAAATGGAAATTTTTAGAACTCAAAATAGCGAAAAAGTTGATTTTATTGTCAAATACCAAATTCTTAATGAGAAAGAAAAAAAATATTGCTTTAATTGCTCACGATGAAAGAAAAAGTGATTTATTAGAGTGGGTAAAATTTAACAAAGGTACTTTAAGTCATCATAATTTATTCGGAACAGGAAATACTGGTTCTATTATTCGAGATGAAACAGGACTAAAAATAACTACCTTTTTAAGTGGACCATTAGGAGGAGATCAACAGATTGGGGCAAAAATTACAGAAGGAGATATTGATTTTCTTATATTTTTTTGGGATCCTTTAGAATCTCATCCACATGATCCAGATGTAAAAGCATTACTCAGAATAGCGGTTGTTTGGAATATCCCCATTGCTTGTAATAGAGCAACTGCGGATTTCTTAGTATCCTCTCACCTTATGTCAGAAGACTATACACGTAGAGTAATTGATTATTCCAAAAGATATGGATGTCAAGAATCTTTTACAGCTTAATTATTTACTATACTTAGATACTTAAAAATTCATATTAAATAAAGAATTTAATTTAGTTTAAGTTAACAATAGTTTTACTTTCTATTGTAGACCTAAAATAAAAAATAAAAAAAATATTTAGATTTTTAACTAAAACACTTATTTTTTGGCAGGGCCTTTCTTTTTAGGGCCTGCTTTTTTAGCAGGTGCTTTCTTTTTAGGACCTACTTTTTTAGCAGGTGCCTTCTTCTTTGGGGCTGCTTTTTTTGCCATTATTATATACGTCTCCTTTAAGTTTTTTAATGTGTTATAATTTTGATTTTCTTGATATAACCAGTTATTTAATTTTTAAAGGTTTCTATTTTGAGCTATTAGAACTTTAATAGCGTAATTGCTCCATATTCGTTAAGAACTTTAATCATATTGTCCAATAATAAAACTAATCATCTCTCCAAAAAGGACAATTTAATCTTTATTAGGAATATATCGATAAAATTAAAAGACCCTATTTTTAGATATATTATTTTCCTCTATAATATTCATGCCTTAAATACTCCTTCTTTTTAGTTGTTTGATTAATTCTTTATCTTGTTTAATACTATAAAAATACGCGTTCTTACTCATCACACATTTATCATTTTGAGCCAATTTTTCGACTAGCCTTACTCTTAGTTCTAATGCACGAATATTTTCTGATTCTGATTGGATTAAAATATCTAATATTTGTAGCCCTAATTGAAATTGTTCTTGCTTCAAAAGATTGTTGACTCGAGATAAAATTTTTTCTTTATCTCCAATAAGATTATTTATTTCTTCCATGACCTCCTTCTCAGGTCTTGGTATGAGATGCGCTGGATTATGATCATAATAACCATGATACCATCTGTAAACATTATAAACAAAAAATTCTGGTCTAGAATATACTTGCTTTAAATAGGGGCTCTTATTCAAATGATCAGGTATTTTTACTACATGAATCATCTCAGTGATATGCATTCCTTCATTAATATATTTTACAACTTGGTCATGTAAGGAATGAATTACTTCGATATTATCATTTAAGGCTTTTAAAACATCTTCCCCCTCGTATAAATAACCTCCCCCACTGCAAAAAATAAATTTTGGTTTTACTGCACGAATTCTTTCTAATTCCTTTGCCCATTCCAATGCAAATCGAGTAGGTTTCCAAGGATTACCTACATTTGGAAACCATGGTCCCATCATAAAATCACCGATAACTGCCGTATTAAGCTCTGGGATATATACCCAAACAGCATCATCAGTCTCGCCAACTCCTGTATGTAATTGAAATGTATATTTTCCAAGTTTGAAAGAAAAATCTCCTAGAAATGTTTTAGTAGGATAAATGTACTCTTTTAAATTTTTCCCGAAAGCATATTCTGGAATATTGAATTGCATAGTTGCTATTAAATTCCTATAAGGCTCAAGAAGTTTGTATCTGTCAAATCTTTCTGGTAAAAGTTTACTGGCTATTACTTCTGGATTAGTCTCCATAAAGACTTTTGCTCCTCCTACATGATCTGCATGACCATGTGTATATATAATATACTTAATCTTCTCGTTAATGCTGTCTACAACTTTTTTTGCTGATGAAATATTTATTAGTGTGTCTATTACTACAGCCCCTTCTCCAGTTTCAAACCAAACCATTCCACTAATTAAACTTGAAGCATAATATACCCCTTCAATATGTTTTTTTATAACTGGAGTCATTCCATCTGTTAAAATATTCATTGGAGTTATTTTATTACGAACCATTTACTACACCTGTTATTATTTTTCAATGTTTCTTATTCTTTTTGATTTAAAGCTTAATAAAATTCCTTGCTTTCTCTGGATTTCTCATTTGTAATAACCTTATCCCCACCCCATATGTAGAAATCCTCTTGCTTGGTATTATTTTTATCCAGATATTTTCATCTAAGTTTTCAACATTCTCTTGATACTTCAAATATTTAGCAAATATTTCTCTGGCTTCTTCATCATCAAAAGGTTTTATTTCAGCAATACCTATGAAGTATAATTCTGCAGGTGGTGCTGGTAGAATTTTATGGAAAAAATTTTTCCAAAATGGTATGGTAATAGAGACATTATTATTAGTTCTGATATTTCTTGCTTTTAATGTATTCTTGCCTGTCATAAAATAAATTACTTTACCATCACTTTGGTATACAACAACAGAACTGTATGGAACATTATTTTCATCAACAGTACTTAGAACTAGCCAATTCTTTTTCTTTAAAATATTTCTAACTTCTTTCTTTAAATCCTTCATAGTACTGACTAATTAATTAATTGATTAAAACTTTTTTCCAATAACACCAACATAGATTGCTGTCTCATCAATACCATCGATTTCTAATAAATTATTAATCTCATCGTCATAAATTGCTCCAATTGTACACACCCCTAATCCTAAAGCTTCTGCGATTAAATAAAAATTCTGACCAATATGACCTGCATCTAAATAAATATATCTGTAACATCTCTGTAAGTACTTCCATTTGGATCTTTCTATTATGGCTGTCCAAACAAAATCTATAGCAGCATTATATGCAATTTTTTGATCTAAGCATCCTTTTGAAATTTCTAATCGAAAATCACCACTTTTTATCATTTCAAGTGAATGATCTAAGATATTATAATGATAGATTCCTTTATCGAGACCTTCTACACTATTTACTATAGGATATATCTCTATTGGAAATAAACCTCCAGCAGAGGGAGTTGTTCTAAAAGCAACATGAGGATAAATTCGAGTTAACCCAGTCATTCCAAATAATAAAAGATTAATCTGATGCAGTGTTAAAGGCTCATTTTTAAATTTCCTAGTAGACTTTCGATTGAGAATTGTATTCCAGAATCTTATATTCTTATCAAATTCAGGTTCAGGCAATTTAACAGTTTTAATAACACTTGGATATTTTTTGAATGATTCTGGTTTTGATGACCAATCTAGCCGGTGCCTTGGTAATTTGTTTCGTATATATTTGGATTTTTGTTGAAATTCATCCCCAAACTTCTCAAGACTATTCATATTAAGATAAGATTAAAAAATGCTTAAAAGCTTTAATTTAATATTTTAAAATGATATTATTAAAACTACAGCATTATTCTACTAAGTCAACTAATAGAAGTTATTATGACTTTTCATACAATTTATCATGGAAATTGTTTAAATATATTAAAGGAGTTAGAACAAGATTCAGTTCATTTAATTATTACATCTCCTCCTTACTATAATGCTAGAGAATATTCAAAATATAAGACTTATCAAGATTATTTGGATTTTATGGACAAAGTTATAAATTTACTTTCTCGGGTTCTTGTTGAAGGGGGATTTTTTTGTTTAAATAGTACAACTTATACTGAAAATAAAGTTTTGTATCCTATTCCATTTGATCTTCTTAATTTATGTAAAAAAAATGGATTTGAATTGATATGGGATGTTATATGGCTTAAACCTAAATATACACAAGCACTATGGAGAAGTAGTGATTATAACTATAAAAATCCTTTTCCATATAATCTTTATTTGAACTGTTTTCACGAATATGTGTGGATCTGTAGACTTGGTAACAAAAACAGGGAGTTAGATAAAAGTAGATTAGAAGATAGTAAAATTATTGGAAAAAGAATTAATATAAAGGGTAAAGATAAGGATGAGAAAGTTCTAAAATATTCCTATCGAGAATGGGAAATGGAAGTAGCTACTCCCAGGAAAGAAGGTCATACAGCAGCATTTCCTATAGAACTTCCAATTTCTTGTGTTGAACAATTTAGTATAAAAAATGATGTTGTATTAGATCCTTTTTTAGGAACAGGTACAACTAGCAAGGCAGCTATGCTTCTTGAAAGAAATAGTATCGGAATTGAACTGAATAAAGAATATATTAATCTAATTAAAAATAAATTGATCCCAGAACAACGAGATATATATCAATTTTTAAATAACGAAGATTTAGAGAAAAATGGACTTATAAAAAATAAAGTAGAATTCAAGTATGCTGATTTTCTTGGAGAAACTCAATTTGAAATCTATACTAAAAAAATTTGAGGGAAAACAAAAAACTAACATTTAATCAGGTTTCTGATTACTAATTTCTTGAAGTGAGATATCAGGATGATGATATCGTTGAATTTTTAATGTTTGATTACCGAATTGTATTGCTTCTTCTGGACAGAAATGAATACAAGCTAAACACTGTTGACACTTATGATTCCATTGTGGAACTCCTTCTATTAATCTAATATTTTTTACGGGACAAATATTTTCACAAATACCACAACTAGTGCAATTTTTATTTGCATAAAATGATTTATCGCTATCCAAAACTTCATTTCTAAAGGTTGTATTCATTTTAGCACTCCTTTTTACATTTTTTTGAAAAATATCTTGGGTGATAATTGTAGTTTCATTTTTCACAATTTCACAGATTTTATGGACTTGATTAATTGCTTTCTCGAAAAGTGCCCTCTGTCTCTTTTCAGAGTCAACATTATATCCTAGAATAAAATTATTCGGCATTGTAATATAAAAACCAGCATTAAGTGTTTTTTCCTTTGCATTTAAGATCTCTTCAATCTGCTGTAAAGGTAATTCATTGATACCTCCAGCATTGGTTATTACAGTAAAAAAATATTTCACATTTTTAACTTCTAGTTTCGAAATAAAATCATACACTATTTTTGGTAATCCAGAATAATACAATGGAAAAATAAAACCAACATTTTTACTCTTAGCCTTTATTGAATTCAATTCCCATATCTTTGCTATAGGAATCAGCTCAATATCATCTAATTCTTCAGAAATATCCTTAGCAATTTTTAGGGAATTACCTGTTCCTGTAAAATAATAGATTGTTGTAACCATAATAATTAAGATTTGAATACTTATAACTCATTAAATTAATTGTAACTATTTATAGTTTAAACTTTTGAACTTCGATAAAAGTTTGGATTTACAATTTTATTTGATCTTAAAAAAGTATTGATAAACTAGTTTTCACTCTTGTCAATTACTTTTAAAATTACATAATCCTCATCAAGTAAAAATTGATCATTATAATGTTCAGTATAAAGATCCTCCATTTCTGAAGAATGAAGAAATTCTGTTTCATTATATATATCATATTTACAAACAACTTCAAAAGCGATCTTCTTATTATGTCTCACTTTTTTTAGTTTTTTAAATTCAATGTTACTTAGAGATCTATGATAAAGATGATCACTTCCTTTTCTTCCATGTTCTCCTAAATTGCGTAGATTATAGATCTCTTTTTGAACGTTTTGTTTGATTTTTTCGAGATTCACCATGTTAAATTTTTTGTTTCGTTTTTAATTCTTTTTCAAGTGATTTAATTTGCTGGTCAATAGTTTTTGTTTTTGTCTTTTTTTCTTTTGTAATTGCTTTCATTTTCTCCTTTAACGACTTCTCTCTTTCTTCTTTTAAATTGTTGAATTCTTTTTCTAAATTTTTTACAATGGGAACTAATTCATTTTTTTGTGCTGTTAAATCATTAATCCTTTTAACTAGATCGTTTAATTTTGCTTTTTGGTTTAATAGATTAACTTCGATTTCGTTCATTCTAGGGTCATATTCTTCACGAAGTTTATTTGTGATATAAGTTTCTTTTTGTTTTGCCACCTGTTCAATCTTTTCTATTTGCACTGCGATTTTGTTAATTTGATTCCTTAGAATTTCTTCATCTGACATTTTGATCTTTTTTCTTTTAAGTTTAATACTATTTTTTTGGTAATATATTTTTTAAGTATTTTCTAATGTAAGAATAAAATTATTTATAATGCATTTAGATTTGATTATGTGATGATTATTTTTATCTATATAATTATTTCATTAATAAAATAACATTTACTATGCCCTTATATTAATTTTCTGTACTCTTTTCAGTATAAAATTAACAAATGAATATTAACTGGAAGATATAGTAAAATATTCTTCACTCTGCCCATTTTTTAGCATATTGAAAAATTAGTTAAATATTTCTCTTTTCATTCATTTTTTTTATTAAAATAAAAAAAATAGTTGGTGGAGGTTTATGACTAGATCTGATAATCTTGTTAAAAATAGTACTTTGAATGAAGCAATTGGGAAATTTTTTGTGTTGAATAAGAAAAATAATAACTATCTCCAAGGTTGGATGACTATAGAGAGAACTTTAAAGCAATTTAAAAAGGATATTGTTGAAGAAATTGAGTATGAATGGGATTCAGAGAAAATATTTATTGAAAATTATAATCTATTTTATATTGATCTAAACGACAATATATTAAAGGAAATTCGAGATGATAAGACGTTGAGCACTATTAGGAGATTTAGTAAACTCTTTATTGTGTTACTTGATAAAAATTTACTTTTTAGTACAATTAGAGATATACCTCTTTTAGATGAATGGTATCATAAAAATTTGATAAATTATGAATCCTAATTTATTAAATTTTTTCAATTTTTAAGATTTCTAAATTTTAAAAAGATTAAATAATTCTAATAAAAAAAATATTTAAAATAACTTTTTTAAAACAAAGAATAATGCACCTAGTTCTCCAGTAATGGGAGTATTTTCAATAACCTTTTCATAATTCTGATTATAGATCCCCATTATTTCAAAATTACCAAATTTTACGAAATCTTTAAATTCATCAAAAATCCATAACCTTAGTTCATGAGACTCATTAACCTCAATTTTAACTCCATTATCATTGACAATCATATGGAAGTCTACATGACGTATCCTTTGCTCAATATCATACCAATTAATTGCCCAAGTTAATTCCAGATTAAAATTTTCTTCGTTGACATACCAAGTATCGTCAAATTTCTTTTCATTTTTGATATCATCACATTTACAACTAATTTCGACAATATAAATCCCTCCAGTTTTTAATGAATCTGAAATACACTTGAAATGAGAAATAATATCCTCATTTTTTCTTAAATATCCTAAACTATTAATACAGATAAAAGCGGCATCAAATTTTTGATCAAATTTTAAATTTTTCATATCCCCTTCTATTATCTCAGCTTTAATGTTCAATAAACAAGATTTTTTCAATTTTTCCTTTGCATATTCAACCATATTTGGATTAAGATCATATCCTAAAGCATAAAAACCGAATTCTGGTAACGCTTCTAAAAACATGCCTGGGCCACATGCAGGTTCCAGGACTCTTTCAACTTCTACGTCTGAATATTTCAAAAAACAATATTTAAAGAAAGAAAGATCACTTTTTACATTTCTAGCAAAAGCTTTATCATAGTATTTCGGAAAATTGTAAAATTTATGCAAAAAATTTTCCTTTAACTTTAGTTCTCCAATTGGATCATTCATAATTGCCTCTAGTGATGCGGGATCAATTTTTTGAGTGTTCAATTCTACTTGTGGGTAATTCTGAATTCCAAATTGCTCTATATCGCTATTTTTAATTTTATCTATCATTTATATCACCTTTATTTTAACATTTAATCCATTAACCTTCTTACCATATTTATATCTTAATTTTATCTACTTAAAAAAATAGATATTTCTATTTCAGAAATATGCATAATTTTCAAACTCAATCATAAGATAAATAAATATATACGTCTTAAGTCTAATTTGAATGTATTCGAATATTTAAACTTTTTCTGCAAAGATCATGAAAAACAAAAAATAATTATGTTCTTTTTTTTTTAATAAATTAATCAAAAAAATCAATTATATCTCCCCTTCGAGTGGTATAATACTTAATTATAGGAATATGTGGTTTTAATTTCAGCACAAGAAGATGATCTTGATACCTATATTGAAAAGAAGCTTCAAAAGAAAACAATGCAAGTTTCGATTGCTGAAGGATCCTTTGGAGTATTTAGTAGTATCTTAGCAGAAAATTATATTGTTCCATTCTCTCTGAGTATTAATTCCTCATTATTTCAAGTAGGATTGATATCTTCTTTAGGAAATTTGATATCACCAATAGGACAAATGATTGGTTCCCATCAAATTGAAATGAAACCACGAAAACATATAATACTTAGCGGAATTTTAGGACAAGCTTTTATTTGGCCTCTATTGATAATTATTGCACTATTATATCCACTTAATATATTTCAGATCTCTCTCCCCTGGATTTTAATTTTAGTTTTTTTAACTTACATGTTATTCGCAGGAGTCATGATACCACCTTGGTTTTCTTTAATGGGAGATATTGTGCCTGAAAATAATAGAGGTAGGTATTTTGCTAAAAGAAATTTAATAACTCAATCCATTGGCTTAATTGGAATTATTCTATTGTCTTTTTTACTAGATTGGTTTAAATTTCAGAATATAGTTTATTATGGATTTACTTTTTTATTTATTTTAGGATTCGTTACTCGTTTAATTTCAGCTTTTCTTTATACGAAACATTATTACCCCCCTTTTCTATTTGAAACAAAAGACCACATAAAAATCAGCCAATTTATTAAAGAACTTCCAAAAAGTAATTTTGGAAAATTTACATTATTCGTTTCACTTTTAACTTTAGCACAATGGACAGCAAAACCATTCTTTGCAGTTTATATGTTAACTGAATTGCACTTTGAATACTCACTTTTTATGACAATTAATTTATCTTCCACTTTAGTTGGACTAGTAATTTTTCCATTATTAGGAAGGTTTTCTGATAGATTTGGGAATGTAAAACTACTTCAAATTGGGGCAATTATTATACCTTTTTTGCCAATTTTCTGGATCATTTATATTACTCCTCTACAAATCTTCTTGGGTATTCAAATTTTCAGTGGGATCGGTTGGACGGCTTTCAATTTGGCAGCTTCGAATTTTATATACGATAATATTCCATCTAAAAGTAGAGGGACATATATCGCGTTCTATAACTCATTAATTGGATTAGCTATAATCATAGGAGGACTTTTTGGTAGTACTCTTATAAGTTTTATTGATATTTCTTTTATGAGTTCTTATCATTTCATATTTCTTTTATCTGGAATTTTACGGATCATATTTGTTATTATATTTTTAAGGAAGATAAAAGAAGTGAGAGTATTAACCAAACCTATTATAAACATTAAGGATTCAACAATATATAAGTGGCTTTATGACATTTCTGTTCGCAGTAAAGTTTTTAAAAAAAGAGATAAGAATAATAAAGATTAAAGTAATTTATATCCAATAAGATCTTCCCCTCCAAGTATCTAGCAAATCAAAATTTATTAATTCTTCCGGAAATGGCTTAAAATAAGATTGTTGTCTGAGATAAGATTCATCAAATCTATTGATCCAAGAATTTAAAAGATTTTGTAGTACAAATAAAGGTATACAACCTGTGCGATATTTTTCTAATTCATCTAAAAAAAAAGCTTTCTCTTCAAAAGTAAGCTTCTTCTTAAAATACCCAAATGCGTGCATCAGTACATTTATGTGAGAAGAATATTCTGGTGGCATTTTTAATAAATCGTTTAGATTTACCTCATAGATATGGACTAAATCTTCGAAATTTAACCTCTCTTCATTTGCCACTATTCTACCTAAAGCTTTCATTCTATTTTGATTATATGCCATGAAGAGAAATTTATTTTTTGTGTGAAAATTAATTAATTCCTGTTTTGAACGTGAACTTTTAAGTTTACGCCAATTTGCTAATGTGAATAATTTTATTAACCAATGTTCTCTTATTCTGAAATTAGTAAGACGACCCTCAGTTTCTATTGCAATGTTAGGAAACATTTGAATCACTTTTTTTCCAAAAAGACCAGAACCTTCTTCAATTTTTGGAGCTCCTTTTGTCGCTGCTTGATAATACTTGGTATTATAAAGTCCACAAGAAGGAGATTTAGCCTTTAAAATGAAACCATCAACATTTTCTAATGAATTCAAAAAATTATAAGCAAATTCATTCATTTTATTGGTAAAATCTTTATTAGTAGCAGGTTGAATCATCTTTAATTCTTCTCCTTCAATTACTAATCTTACGGGATTTCTTGGTACTCCTAACTCAATTTCCACTTCAGCACAAATTGGACGAAATTCTACATGTGATTTTAAAATTTTAACTATGGGGCTACTTATTATGTTCCCATTCCAACGACAATGTTCAAACTCTAGACACTTACTAACAATAACAATAGGTTTTTGAAAATAATTCATTTTTTACGTGTATGCTTTTAATTCGTATTTCGTAAGATTTCTTTAAAGAATATTATGTTTTTTTTAATAATAAATTCTCATAACCTCAAAAATTTTAAATAAGTAATGTTTTATAATTGAACTTAAAAGATTTAGTAATTAGGTGAAATTTTATGGGTAAAGAAAAGGAAAAGGACAAAGATAAGAAAGACAAAGAGAAAGACAAAGATAAAGAGAAGAAAGACAAAGAGAAAAAGGATAAGGAAAAAGACAAAGAGAAAGACAAAGATAAAGAAAAGAAAGATAAAGAGAAAAAGGATAAAGAGAAAGACAAGGATAAAGACAAAAAGGATAAAGAGAAATATTCTGAGGATCAAGAATGGAAATTATCTATAAGTAAGAACCTTGACAATCTTACTCATGCTTATGAAAAAATAACTAATAAATTTAGGGATATTGACAATTACATATTAAAAGACGCCAAATCTAAAGAAAATTTCATAGAAAAAGTAAAGAAAAATATTGAAGATTTGCCTGAAGCTTATCAACAAATATTTCTTACATTTTTAAATTCTCTTTAATATCCCTTTTTTTTATTTTCTAGTTAAGATTCTTACAAATGAAATTATATGATTAATTTTTTAATTTTATTAATTCTAAAACTAGTTTTGAAGTAAAAAAGAAAATATTGATTAATTTTTTATTGTTTTCTTATATCTCTCCAGATTTCTTTTCTATCCTTTTGACAAGCCATTCAGGCATTACTAGCGATAAATAAGCTAGAATTATAAAAATAACGCCAAAAATCCAAGCTATATATGTAAATTCAGAGTATCCAGGGTGATGAAAGAGGAAAATCATCAATGTGTCGAGAATTAACATTAAAAATAACAACATCAAACTTATCATTGCATAAAATAATAAAAGTAACCCAAAACGTGTAGTTGGTTTCTCTGCTTTTTTACTCAGCTTAAATGAAATATAAGCGATATAACCATATATTATGTAAGAATAAATCACAAGAGATCCTGTTGAATAAATTCGTATACTAATTTGTCCTGCATAATCCACAGAAGGAACTCCCCACCAATTCCATGGTAAAAACAAAACTATTATTAAAAGAACGCTGAATAATATTACTATACTATAAGCTTTTTTTCCTCTTTCTGTAATATTACTGGCAAAAATAAAAAGAAAAACATTTGACACAACAACCATACTATAACCAAACGGTAATGAAAATCTGTATATTTCCTTATAATAACCTGTTATTGCGGCTTCGGCTAATCCTACACTTATCCCCAATAGCGCTATTGTTAAAAATAAAAAAGCTAAAGTAAGATATAAAGGTGGTTTTACCTTCCTCTCGTGCCATTTATAATACATTTTCACTGTTATTAATGCCCCAAAAACAGTGAGAAAAATGTAATAAATAAAAATTGGCAAAACTCTAGGTTCGAATGGACTATATGTCATAATAATTCCATAATTTTTATAATGTACTCAAATAAATTTTTATATTTTATAATTTAATAGAAATCTTTATTTCTAAAATTTTATATTTCTAATTAATAAAATCTAACTTCTATTTAATAACCACCAATTTTAAGAATAATAATTAGAAATAAATCAAATTTCTTATCAGATGACTAAGTTATTACAAGATATATGGATATTGGAAGATAGTGGAATTGTACTTTTTCATCGAGTATTTGATGAGAAAGTTGATGCAACATTATTTGGAGGTCTTCTCACTGCTTTGAATTCATTTGCAGAGGAAATTTCAACTGGAGGACTTTCTAATTTTGAATTGGCTGGTAAAAAGTTTTATCTTTTAAAAAACAAGAATTACTTATTTATCGCTAATTCTTCGAATAAACACAATTTTAAAAAAGTAAAAATGGAGTTAAACTCAGTAATGAAGAAATTTTTTGAATTATATTCCGATATCTTATTAAATAGCTGGAATGGAGACACCTCACTTTTTAGTAATTTTGAATTCAAAATTAAAGATTCTTTAGAAGGTATAATTAAAAAGTTAGAAGAGGCTTTTTGGTAAATTATATTAATTTTTTTTAAATTAATTATGTATTTATTCCTCACAGTATCCATTACATGTATAACTTGAAATCTTGACGTTCCGCACTTCATTAATATGACTAACATCGAATTGAAGACTTTCTATATTAGCATCTTTTGGTTTTGAGAAAAATACACAGAAAAAACAATTATTCTTTGTCTTACAGGTACCAGTAGTAGTAATAACGTCGAATTTATGCTTAATAACGGTTCTCAATACTTTTTCCAGAATTTTTGGATTAAGCGAGGAAATTTCGACTACTAAAATATTAATTATATCATATTTTGTAGGAAAAATTGAGAGATGGACATGTTTATATCCTTCATGAGATTCTTCTCTTGGTGTTGCTAAGAAAAAATAATCATATTCATCCAGTCCTATTTTCTGGATAATTCTTTCTGGTAAATTCCACTTCATTATGTCTTGTTTACTATAAAGTTTGCAATGAAAAAAATCAATAAATTCCTCCATTTTAATTTCAAATCCAGTATTTATAGAATCTTAATCCTATTCGATTTTTCATTTATATAATTTATGACAAAAAAGAAATTGAATAATATATATATTACTAATTGTATATTTTACTTTCCTTCTATGAAAAATTCTTATTTATCATATTAATAGTGATTATAATGAATGAATACCAAAATAAAGAAAAAATAATTAAACTTGCAGAGCAGCTTGATATTGATTTAGAATTACAAGATATAGATAGATTAATTCCTTATTTTTCTGAAGATTGTGAAATTGAAATATTTGGGCTTAAAATAAAAGGAAAGCAAAATCTGAAAAAGTGGCTTAATTGGTTTTTTGAGATGTTTGATACGATTAAATTTGAGCCAATCACTATAATGGTTGATAATTATATATTTTTTGAAGAATTTTATATAGAAGTAAGTTTCCAGGAAGGAAAAAGATTAAGAGTCAAGGTTGCAGAAGTTTTGGAATATCAGAATTATAAAATTACATGTCTAAGATTGTATTTTGATCGATTAGAATTTGCTGACGTAATCGCTAATGGATTTTTAAGTAAAAAAATTATAAAAGCTATAAAGAAAAGATCTCTGAAAGGTCTAATTTGAATTCTGGGTTCTTAAATTATCTAATACTTCTTCAAAGTCACGATATAATTCTGGATATATTCGAGCAAATAATCTATACCAATCTAAACCTACAATTCCACCTGTAAAAAAACTAAGGATAATCCCAATTAAGACAAGGGTTTCATGATTTAAAGAGAAAATCTCTTCGGGCAAAAAATCTGTGCCATGAATAAAAATATTTACAGCAATGCTACTAAATAAGATTCCAAAGGGATATAACAATACTTTTGGTGATTTGAAAAAATTTATAGAATTAGTATTAATAGGATAAAAAATAGCTTCAGAATATTCTCTATTAGGAGTTTCTCTTTTACTAATAAGTTTAAAATTAATCATATCTCTCCAATCTCGGAAAATTAGGAAAGCACCAAAAAATAAAAATAGATAGAGTAAAATCATGTCAATTGCTAAAAAAATCCTTAAATTACTTCGAAAGATCTCGTATTGTACTAATGTATATCTTATTAATATTAGGAACACAGCAATTAAAATGAATAATAAACCTACAAATCCTTCATGTATATGAAAATTATGAAAAATTTTTTTTGATTTGTTTACATTTGAATTATTTTTAATATAATTCATCACGATTAACGTTAATCCAGGAGCTAATATTGAAAAACTTAAGATCGCAGAAAGATGCCTTAAAATCGTTAAAGATAGAAACCAAAAACCTGGAATAAAAGTTTCCAAGGCATAGATAATTATCCATGTGGGAGTTCCAAAGATAACAATAATACTAAATATTATAATGTATAATCTAAGCTCAATTAGGAACAACAACATGTAGAAAAATAAGATAAAATAACTAATAGTCCACATCCAACTTAATGAGGCTTCAAATGAGTCAGAGCTATAATTTTGATTAAAATAAAAGAAATAATAGGTTATGAATATACCTAGAGATACTAAAATAGTTAATAATAATACTTTGAAAAAAAAAAGACTATTCTTCATTAAATAACATTTAAAATAATGATAGACAAATAAGTTTTTTGATAAAATCTCCCGTAAATTTGAGAGGTTAAAGACTTATCAATTTATTTTTCTAAAAACATAATCACTTGCTGTTTTAGTATATCCTACTCCCCTTCCAATTTCTTTTAGGTATTCTTGAGTTATATTTAATTCTGATCTTTTTGGAATAAAATATTTATCTAAATTTTTACTGGTTAATCGATATTGACTGTTACTTTTATATATCACAGCAATAAATTCAAAATCCTTATCTAAGTAAGCCATACTAGCATCACCATGGCTATTATTCGCTAAAAGAATACCATTTTGTTTAAGGTATCTTTTACAGCTCTGGGAAACGAAACCCGCGTATTGGGATATTAATAAATCAAAACTCTCATCTTTCTCTCCGAAATCCAGATCATAATCAGCATTATGGTATTTAATAACTGTTTTTCCTCTGTATGCTTGATTTTTTGCTATAAAGTCATAGATTGATTTATCCCCAAAAAATTGATTTGTTTTTTTAAAAGAATCGATATATACAGTTGTTCGAATATAAAATGAGGGGGCTATATCTATGTAACTTCCAGGATATATAGCATTTTCTATTCCATAATGATCGACTAATAGTTTATAAATTTCTCTTCTATCTCCATTATGGAAATATTCCCTATATTCTTGAATAGCATTATAATTTACTACATTCATTATATAAATGTCTTATAATGACTTATTTCTTCTCAAAATCTAAAGATATAGAATTTATACAATATCTACAGCCTGTAGTTTTCTTTGGACCATCATCAAAGACATGTCCTAGATGCCCTCCGCAATTACTACATAAAATTTCCTTTCGAATCATTCCATGACTGGTATCGAGTTTTTCTTCAACCATAGACTCCTCAATGGGTTGATCAAAACTGGGCCATCCCGTTCCCGAATCAAATTTTTTATCAGAAGAGAATAAGGGTTGCCCACATCCAGCACATTTATATATACCTTCTTCGTGATTATTAACATACTTTCCAGTGAAAGGGGCTTCAGTTCCTTTTTCCCGAAGAACATTATATTGTTCTTTAGTTAATTTCTTTTTCCATTCATCATCAGAATTTTTAGACTTCATATATTCTAAATGAATTTAAAATTATTAGAAGTCTTGTCTTATAGATAGTAATACCTCTAATATTACTAGCTTATAAAAAAAATCAATTCTCCAATAAAATTTATACAAAATTAGACCTACATTTAATTTTTCTATTTATTATGATCTTAATATGGAGACTAAAAAAGCTATTTTTGCAGCAGGTTGTTTTTGGGGTGTAGAAGCTAACTTTCGAAAGGCTAAAGGGGTTATTTCTACTCGAGTAGGGTATACTGGAGGCAATTTTAGAGAACCCACTTATAGAGATGTATGTTCTCATAAAACTGGGCATGCTGAAGCGATTGAAATTACATATGATCCAGAACTTATAACTTATGATGATCTATTGGATGTGTTTTGGTCTATTCACGATCCAACGACGTTAAATCGTCAAGGTCCTGATGTGGGAACCCAGTATCGTTCAGCTATTTTTTATTTAAACTCTGAGCAAAAGGAAAAAGCTATTAAGTCTAAAGAAAAGTTAGAAAAATCAAAGCGATTTAACAATCCAATTGTTACGCAAATTATACCTGCTTCCGAATTCTGGCAAGCTGAGGATTATCACCAACAATATACAGAGAAAAGAAACCGAAATTACACTCCTTTTATATAATAAATACTTATTAATTTTTATTGAAAATAAATAACTAACATTTTTCTTTTCTTCAATTAAGACTAAGAGAGTGCTTTTTTAAGCGATTTAGTATTATTATTCATAATTCTACATATTTCGTTAGCTCTTCGTTTAATTTTATTTACTTCAGGAGATTTAATACATTGATATTTTTCAAACCGCTTTAATGCGATATTTCTCCATTTTTTATTCCAAGAAGGGAATCCCGTTTTTACATAACGTTCTCGATTTGGAAAATCTCGACATACCCAATCAAATGATATAAAATATCTTTGTATGCCAGATTCTCTCGAAAGATTTTTTGAACTGACACCAAGTTTTCTCAGATGCTGAATATATCTTCCTTCTACTGCATCCTGGAGTTCTCCCTCAACAATAGCAGGTTCATAATAAATATCATTCTCATTAAAGTATTCTCTAACAAGATCAAAACAATTACCTCTACATAGAAGAATTCTATCTCCCTTATGGTAATTAAGTTTTTTAAGAGCTTTAATTACGACCTTTAATATGTGTTTCTTTGGTCGATTATCATCTTTATTATCTGCATTATAGAGACCAACGGGAACTGATTGAAAAATAATTTTTCCGTTTTTAGTGTCTCGGAAGCCAATGAAGGCATCACCGACTAGATCTCCTGTCCCAGCATCATCAATTTCTATTGTTCTTCCATTCCACTTGCCGGGATCAATAGTGGACTGGCACGATTTATTATCGTCTTTTTGCATTTCTGTCTTCATTAATAATCTAAATAATTAGGATCATAAATATCTTATGATTTTACCTTATAAATTAATGAAAGGAGTTATAGTTCCCTTTTTTTAAAAATCCAATTTAATTTGCATTGGCGAGAACAGAAAAATCTTTTCTTTTCATCTTGAGCAATATTGATATGAAAATACTGCTTATTCCATTTAGTTCCCTGAATAGTTTTTTCACAGAATTCGCAATTAGTCATGACATTAAAATTCTCTATTTAAATTCCTAGATTAAATTTCTCAAAAGTTTCTGTATACTATTGTTAATGTTATTCTCTATTTATATATAACATGTATAAATAAAAAAAAATTACACCTTCCTATTCTAATGATTTAGTTGAAGGTGATTAAATAGTATTGAATTATATATATTTTTTCCATTATAATTATTAATATACAGAATCTATTCTAAACCAGATGGTATATCGACAATCTCCCATATCGTATCTAGAACCTGACCAGTACCATCCGCTATTAATGTAATTGTGCCAAGAAGATGGATTCCACCACCACTGAAAAGCTGGATAATCGTCATCACCAGAAGTAGAGTCATATTCTGAGGCTTGAACTCTCACTTTACAATAAGAATTGTATGATAATAAGGCATAATGCCAATTATTCCAATCTAGCGCTTCACGAGAACCAGCGGATTCATAATCATCACCAGCATCATCAATTTTATCTAAGTGATTGTCGTTTAAATCGCCGCCTACAGCACAACTTGGGAAATATGCTTCACCAATCCATAATTTAAGATACATTTCACCATCTCCCATCAACCAACCTTCATGTTCATCATCATAATACACCTCATCCACATATACAGTTAATTTATATAAATCATTAGATGCATCGACCGCATAAGCTCCACCTGGAACACTATTACCGTTTGGATCAGAATTCATTTCTAATGCAATTACTTGAGCATATTGTGACCAATAGAGATCTTCTGGTGAGACACCAATATTAAACGGAGAGAAATCTCCATCAAGATCAATACCTATTATAGATTTGTACGCAGCCCATGCCAATTCTGAACAATAATATCCATCTGGAGCAATTTCAGGATCAGCTGTATCAATGCCTACTTGTTTTCCAAGCCAATTCCAGTCATACCCTTCATCTAGCCCAATTTTATTATAAGCAAAATCAACTATTGCCTCTCTTTCACTTACAGACATTAAATTACCTCCTGGTTTAAGTACTCTCATAGCGACTACATTCCCTGCATGATCATTAACTGCTGTTGTATATTTAGACGTTCTAAGTCCAGAATCAATACTGTCTTTTGTTGAATGCACAACCCAAGCTTCTCCTTGTGGAACCCACATATTATCTTCTGTAGCCCAAATCTCATGATAACCTGCTAATCCACCGAAAATGACTGTGTGTGACCATTTTCCTGGAATAAGATAATCAAAAAAACTATCATCTGTGCCTAAAAGTATAATATCTCCCGGTAAGAGATTATTTGGACTCATATCATTAGTTCCTTCACTAGCAAATGCAGTTGTAGGTGTACTCATTACGTTAAAAATTAAAATACCGGCAAATAAAATTAATGTTGAGGTGAAAATTATTCTTTTTCTTTTATTCGTACTCTTTTTCATAAAATCTCACATTTTACTAAAGATGTGATTACTTTAAATAGAGGGTAAAGTTATATAAAAAGATTTTCCAAGCTGATGATTTTAAAAGCGATAATATACAGTGTAGATTAATTAGTATCTTAAGCTATTAAAGTAAATCCACAGAATACAAAATCAAAATTTATTTTCATAAGCTTTGAAATCTAATCGATTGAATTATCTAAAGTAATTTAGAAATTTTCCAAAACAAGAAGATTATTAAGATTTGGAGTAATAAATTTTACTTATGAACTTTAAACTTAATAAATTCGACATTTTCTACATAATCGGTATTATCGGAACAGCAATTTTCATGATATTGGAATTAATCTTTAATTTTATTACTCTGAATTTCACTTTCTTGATCTTCTATTGGACAATGAAACTTCTTTCAGGTTTTGGTTTGATTTTAACTGTAGCAAATGGAATTTTATGGATTTTAAATCGTTTTACTGAAAAATTTAGTAAAAAATATGTTCAAGCACTAGTTATAACTCAAATCGTTGTTCCAGGAATATTTATCGGTTATGCAATTTATACAATTATTTCTAACTTACCTCCATCAACAGCTCCAACTGGTATTGATTACTGGTTTGATCTTCTTATCTTTCTTTATGGTATCATTGCTTTAATGTTAAGTTTATATATTATTCCTCTAATAAGGGAAGAATTTCAAGAGGCTGTAGATCAAGGAATAATAAAACGAATTAAGAAAGGAGCAAAAAAAATTGGACGAAAAGTGAAAAAAAGTTATTTCACATGGAGAGGAAAATATGCAAAAGCACAAATTCAAGATCAAATGACTTTAGGAGAAGTGTTGGATATCTGGAGAAATCGATTTGCAGTATATTTACTTATCCCTATTGCAATAGGGGCTCTTATTTTTACTCCAATAACCTTTATATGCATAGTATTTTGGCTGAAAATAATCATATTTGACAAGGGTGAACCCAAGTTTTATGAAAGAATTGCTTTACTCATTTCGATGATCTTTATTACATTGATTGCATGTTTATCTTACATTTTCAACCTAACCTTTTACACATCAATTGAACCTTATTTCTGGACTATACAAATATTTTATTTAATTGGTATTATCATATCTACATTGATTTTCATTAATCAGTTCATAAAGCTAAGAGGAATAACTATAAAGAAAATAAGGGAAGAAATTAGAGAAAGAAGAGTCGAAAAAGAGGAAGAAGAGAAATCTAGTTAATGATCAGACAAAACTAAAGGTATTTAATAAAGAAGTTTTTTTATTTTATTCTTAATTTATTTCCACTATATAATAATTTTATAATCTTATCAGCTCTTTCTAAACAATCGTCTATACTTTCTGGAACTGAGTCTAAGTTTGTCAGATAACCATTTTGGAGTAAAATTAGAATAATGAGGTACTTTTGTAATAAATTCCATAAGATCTTGATTGTCTAATAGAAAGCTTAATTCCTCCTCCTTAAAGTATTTCAAATATCCTCCTAACACTAAATACTGAATTACAGAAGGGTATCCACTTTCAAGTCTTAAGGCAATTTCTTCTTTATATACTTTTTTTGCAAGGGGATCTCCTACCTTTACAAGTTCATGTAATAATGGAAATGCTAAATTTCGATGCAAAATGCGAGTATCATATCCATTTTCATACCATGCTTGAATATTAGAGCAGTGACCCCAAAATTCAGTCTCGGGAGTTATATAAGGATTACTTACTCCTCCTTCCAACGAAGAATCTAATCTATCAACTGCCTCATCGATAGAATCGATATATTGATATTGATCAATCTCTTTTATCGGAATGTTCAGCAGTAAATATTTGCACTGGTTAAATAATCTCCCATTAACATAAATATTAGTCCTTCCAAATTCTAATCTAAGTTTTAAATATTCATTAATAACGAATTCTGGCCAATTTCTTCTAGATGATGTATCTATGAGCTTTCTTAAATTACCACCTAATCTTCCAATCAAGAATTCTCCAAGTGTTTCAAAAACTTGCTCTATACCTTGACCATTTTCAACATTTAGCTCAGTAAAAGCTGATAAACTATAATCTTCTACTATAGAAATTTCTTCATCCCTATTAATAGCTTGTTCTTCTGAGCCTACAGTTGATGCAACTAGTATAAAAGGGATATTTCCTGCGCTTTCCCTTATAATTCTGATGTCTTCTACAATTTTTTTTAAAGCATCTGAGTTAGCTCTATTATAGATCGCAATTGCCCCATTAGCACCTTTACAATAACAAGCACGTAAAAATCTAAACTTTTCTCCACCACCCATATCCCATATTTGTAATTTAATGAATCTTCCAAACATATTGAGTGCTTTAACATGAAAATCTACACCAATCGTTAATCTATAATCTGGATCAAAAATTCGATTAAGATAATTTTCTTTAAGAATTGTCTTTCCATTGGATTCTTCCCCAATGAGAACTATTTTGAATGTAAAATCGTACATTTTTTATTTTCTCTTATAAAAGTGTATAGAGCACTAAATTTTCTTAAATCTTCTCAACCCATTATTAAAAAAAAAATTCAGCCTAATAAATCTTAATATGGATTTTTTACTTCTATGAAAAAAAGGATATATAAATCAAAGCAAAATAGGATTTAATTCACAATACCCAAACTTTATTTACTTCAGCCCAACCTTTTGCTGAATTAGCATACTTGCGTAATTCAGCTCGTTTTTCTGCCATATCATGTAATTCAGCAGTTGTTAATACACTTAGAGGGTGAGTTTCATGCTCCTTTCTAAAAATAAGTTCTACTTCTAAAAATTTATCTCTGGGAATAAGTGGCAAACCCCAACCGCATTTTAAACAAACTAAATGCTTTATCTCATCAACATCTATAATATAATCCATTATTATATATTTCCTGTTATTTGAAATTTACAATTGGACTTAAATATAAAGCACAAGGATTGGATGCAGAAATATTCTAGCCCTCAAACACTAACTTTACTCCAAACATTTTATGGAAAGATTCACCTATATACTTTATGTTATTTTCAAAGAAAAACATTAATTGTCTAAAAGTCATTATCAAGATTATAGTAAGTTTTTTCAATCATTTACAATTAAGATATAAAAAAAAGATTCTTGATTAAGATGGAAACGATACTAGGCTTTTTAATGATATTTATAGTAAGTTGTTTTAGTTTAATTGGGATTTTTATGATTTCACTTAGAGAAAAAACATTAGATAAAGTCTTATTCATTTTGGTAGCTTTTGCGACAGGTACTATCCTAGCAACTGCGTTATTTGATTTAATTCCTGAATCTTTCCATCATCTTGAAGAATTAAGCGGAGTAGGGATCTCAGAAAGTATTTTATTCTTGTTCGTAATTCTTGGATATTTAATCTTTTTTATTGTTGAAAGATTTATTTATTGGTTTCATGGACATGCTCATGAACAAGGAGATCAATTAGTATGTTATGACACATTATCACAAGGTACTGATCAAATATTAGAAAGAGGTAACAAAATAAAGAACTTCGCTCTTCTCAATTTAATAGGAGATGGGCTTCATAACTTCTTAGATGGTATTATCATGATGGTTGCATTTCTAAGTGGAATAGGGAATGGTATAATAGTCACTATTGCTGTCATTTTTCATGAAATGCCCCAAGAGATAGGTGATTTTGGAATTCTACTATATGGGGGTTTTTCTAAGAAGAAAGCTCTCCTATTCAATTTTGGAAGTGCTCTTATTGCATTATTAGGTGGATTATTCGCAT
Organism: Promethearchaeota archaeon; assembly: GCA_048941625.1. Taxonomy (GTDB): domain Archaea; phylum Asgardarchaeota; class Lokiarchaeia; order Sigyniarchaeales; family SOKP01; genus Loki-b32. Next base: position 22,712 of record JBHLNK010000010.1, read on the forward strand.
TTTTATTATCGGATACGGTAGAACTTTTTAATTTGTTTTTCTTAGCTTTTTCTGGTGGAGGTTTTATATACTTAGCTAGCACTGAATTAATGCCCGAGTTATTAAAAGAAAAGAATTTAAAGAAGTCAGTTATTCAAAGCTTGGTTTTCTTATGTGGTTTAATCGTGATAATAACATTGGTATTTATTCTACCACATGAATAGAATTAATTTGTAGTTTGACAGCTTTATATAATTGACTAGAATAGTAAATTGATTAGAAAAATTAAGATTTACACTAGAAAGAATACATAAAAATCAGTTCTATCAACGCACCATTTATCTTTATATTATTGTATTTTGATTATCTGAACGAAGGATTTGTCTTTCTTCAATAAATAGCTCTTAAATGGTGATTAAATATGGATAATGCTTTATGGTTCTTTATTTTAGGAAGTATTTTTTTTGCATTTTGTTTTAGTATTATCTATTGGCTAATTCTTAAGATATTAAAATACTGGAAAAATAAGTATCAGCTAGTAAAAGCTAGTTATTATACCTGTCTTGATGGGCATGTAGTAAAATCGAGAGGAGAACTCATAATTGACAATCATTTATATCGACTTGGAATCAGTCATGACTATGAAAACAAAATAAAAATCAAAGGTAAATCGCTCAAATATGATTGGTACCTACCAGATATTAATGTCTATCTTGAATATTGGGGGTATTTTGGCAAGGATTATATGAAGAGAAAAAAAGAAAAACTAGAATTATACCAAAAAGGAAACTTAAATTTAATTTCAATTGAAGATATTATGCTCCAAAATATTTATTTTAATTTAGAAACTCAATTGGAAAAATATGTTAAAATTAGTCAAACATCTTTAATAAAGAAATACTGCCCAGATTGTGGTGTGTTATTAGATAGTAGATTTTAGATTACTATAAATATTTTTAACTACCCTATAACACACTGAAGTTCCTACGATATTTAATTTCCAAGTTCAATTGACTTATACAAATCTCGAGCAAGTTTTTTCATTATTGGAACATGCCCTTCAGTTAAAATGTGATCTCCTAAAATAATTACTGGTGGAATTAGTGTACCAAATTTTTTGACATTATCTTCAGAATAAATATCTTCATAACTAATTTCAAATTTTTGCTTAAACTCTGGGATTGCTGTAAATATTCGTTCAATGATGTTTCGTGTCTTACAGCATTTTGCACAATAATTCTCCTCTTCGTTTTTCAATAAAACATGAATTATTGGTTTAGACGTCATATCCCGCTAATTCCTCTTTATTTTCATGTATCTCAAATTAAAAAAAGTTTTAATTAATAAATGGTTTTTGAAAGCATTAATAGTATCTCTAGAAATCATATAAATAATTTTTACATTATCTAAATCTTTGAGAAAAAAGTTCTTTTCTTTATTTTATTTATTATTGCTTCTCCTGATAGTAACAAAATTATTCCAATTTCATTTTTGAGTAAAATTTGTTTGGTAAAAAAACTTTGAATAAAAGCAATAATAATACCATAAAGAAATCCTATAAGCCATAAAATTATTACTAAAATATTTACTTCAATACCAAAAGTTGACTTAATATTTAGACTAAGATACTTATATAATATTCCCCAAATTAATACAAATAATAATTCTATAATAATACCTAATCTAACGGCTCGAGAGATTATTTTGCTAATTTTTTTATTTGCAACTTTCGATTTGGTAATTCTAATATCATGAATTCCAAAAATAAAACGTTTACTGAGAGTAAATCCTCCTCGAAACGCTAAGAAAACTACAAGAGCACCGAATGTGAAACTATCATCCAATGTTAACGTAAAAATTAAACCTATTGTAATCCAAATTACAGTATTAGAAAAATTAAATATTCTATTCTTTGAATCTTTATTTTTTTCCTCTAAGTTCAACTCCTTTTGAAGATAATTAATGATGATCTTTTGAAAAAATAGACTAAAACCAAACATTATATTAACTATAATGAGTGGAACTAAAATTATAATTGCAATAACTAATTCAATTGAGAATAACATAATAAGCTATTAATTTTATAAATGTTTTTCATAAATATCATTAATTTAATATAAAATAAAAAAAATAAATTTTATTACTTACTTTTTTTGGAATGTATAATCGAGTACCAAATTAACGCTCCAATGGCAAGAATGGCAGCACTACTTCCGATAATTAAAATAGTATTATTAGCAGCCAATGCAGGAATTAATACAGTCCATGTCGAAAAATGATCTGTCTCGACAGTCAAGTATCCCTCCTCAATAAAAGTTGGTGCTGTAGCCCATTCCTCACTATTCTCATCATAATAAGCCCATTTAGCGTATCGATTTTCGTTTGTGACTCTTATTCTTAATCTAGCACTGATGCATGTTGTTTTATCTTCACAATTACATTCACACTGACATTCATTTTGACATAGACAATCACAGATACATTGGCACTCCTCTAAACATTCACATGGGCAATCGCAGTCACACTGACAATCTCCTACACATTGGCATTCACAATCGCAAACACATTGACATTCATTTAAACATTCACATGGGCAATCGCAATCACAACGAGGATTACATTCTATAGTAACACAGAATCCTTCTTGATATCGAAAAGTGTTTCGATTCCTAACTCTGTATGTGTATCCCTCCATTAGACCTAGTTGTTGTTCTTCCCTAGTGCAAGTCATTATCATCTGAAGATTATTTCCACTTTCAATCTCGATTATAAAATCCTTATCCATTATTCTATTTGTTTCACAGTTGAGGTTTAAATCTATCTCAACATTTGAACTAAAAGTTAATTGTGTTCTTTCCCGAAACTGAAACAATGTCATAACATTACTCTCTAGTTGAGTTTGGATTGAATCACCTGAAACATCTATTATTTGATCTGGTTGTCCTAAGGCTTCTACATCAACAGTACTAATTAATGAAAATACCATTATTAACATAAAAGCACTTAAAACTACCTTATTTAATTTTTTCATAATTTATTTCTCCCAAAATTGATACAATGAATAATTATCTATAACAAAAATATAAAGAATTAAGGTATAATTTTTCCCAATAAGTAGTTTAACTTTTTAGTTGAACCTAAAGATTATTTTATTAAAAACAGATAAAATGCACCAATCTTTCTATTCTTTAGTGGTAATTTAATAGTTTTAACTTCTTAATACACCATCATCAATTTTTTCTATAGCATCTATATTGATTATAAAAATTTTGTTTTATCTTTCGATTTTAATCAGTTTTTCATTAACAAAAGTCATTCTTCCATATAAGCCATTTTTTCTAATATTTTGTGAATTTGCATTTATTCTATTTTGAAGTTAATAAAAAATAGACACAAAGTATATACTTAAGAGAAAATATTTTTTTGTTAACGTAATCATTTAAGGTTGAGGAATATGAATCAAATATCACCTAATAAATTACTTGAGTGCCCTTTCTTGCAAACATGTAATCTACCAATAAATCAATTCTCATGTAATTTCCCAGAATATAAAGTTTGTCCAGAATATCAAGTTAAATTAAAAAAACTCAAGTCTCCTTCCAGGGTTACCCATTAAAATTTAATTTTTAAGTCTACTAATTTTATCTTAATTTTGATTCTATTTAGTTTATCGTTATTTCCTTTCTCTATCCCCTTGATTTAATGGTTAATGTCAAGCTATTTATAATAGGTAATCTTATTCGATATTACTAAATTAGAAATTCAAGTGAAATTGAAATTTTTAGGTGGTTAAAATTATACCAAAAAGATTTGTACCGTTATTAATTATGATAGGATTTGTTATCATTTTAATTATAACTCCTATTGTTGCTGCACTTTATGGAATTCCAGTCCTAGCATTGGATGAAACTTATGTATCAATTGCATCTTATGATTTTTGGACAATGGGACATTTGCTTTGGGGTGTTTCTCTATTTGTTGTCGCCTTTACAATCGGCTTTATTGCAAAAAATTTATCCGGGAATCCACAAGCACCAATAAATCCTCCAGGATTTAGAAAATTCATAATTTATTGGTTAATAGTGCTTATTATTGCAGGTTTATGGGAAATTATTGAAAATACTCTTTTATATTTTGTAAGTATTAAAGTTAGATTTGATAGTGCTGCAAATATTATAACCGATATAACAACTTGGGGATTAGGAGGATTAGCAAGCTGGTATATGACTGATCTAATGTTTTTAAGTCAGAAATATATTAGAGCTTATTATATCTATGGCGCAATAAGCCTTTTATCGGGTTTACTCATCTTTGTAGTTTTTGGTTTTATTACTACCAATTTTTAACTCCTTTTTTTTCTTATTAATCTTGAAAAATTATTAATAGAGATTTAACGTATTCTATTAATAAATAATACAAAAGGTGTAATTTTTGGTTAAATATAAACGAGGTCATCTTTTTTATCCAGAAATTCCTATTCATGAGATATTAGAAGATACAGCTGAAAGATTCCCAGATCGTCCCGCTTTTCTCTATCCAAGAAATTTAACATTCAAACAATTTAAAGAACAAGTAGATATATTTGCTACTATATTAAAGAACTTAGGCATCAAAAAGGGAGATAGAGTAGTTTTATATGCTCCAAATTCTGTTGAGTGGGAGATATCTTTCTTCGGATTAGAAAAAGCAGGAGCCATTTTGGTACCTATGAATCCTCAATTTAAAGAAATTGAAGTTGAATATGAACTAAATGATTCTGGAGCAGAAACGATAATAGTATTTAGACAAGAATATCATAACGTAGCAGCAGTTAAGGAGCGCACAAATTTGAAAAACATAATAATTATTGAATCTGAAGATCAATCCGACATACCAAAAGGAACTATGGTCTGGTCAGATTTAATGAAAAAGACAAGTCCTAATCCTCCAAATTATAAATTTAATGTAAAAGAAGATCTTGCAACATTAGTTTATACTAGTGGAACAACAGGCTTACCAAAAGGAACCATGTTAACACACTATAACATAGTTTCAAACGTAATACAAGTATCTCCGACTTTTGAGTTGGGAGAAACAGATGTCGCCATGATTGTACTTCCTCTTTATCATATTTATGGTTTAAATGTGGCTATGAATCAGGCAATTTGGTTAGGAGCTGCTCAGGTTGTAACCCCTCGATTTAATATAAAAGAATTTTGTGAGTTAATTGAGAAATACAAGGTCACTTACAGTTTGTGTGTACCTCCTATTTTTCTTGAGGTTGTTAGACACCTTGAGAATCCTAATATTAAAGGTTATAACTGGCAGAATTTGAAAATTTTTAATAATGGTGCAGCTCCAATCCCTCTTGAACTTCTTGAAAGATTTGATAAGCTTGCAAGGGAAAAATGTAATGCTAAAAATGCTACTGTTCAACATGGATGGGGCTTGACAGAAGCTTCTCCAGTGGTTGCTGTAAATCCGATGCATCGGCGTAAGATGGAATCACAAGGAACTTTACTAGCAGATACCTTTCATAAAATTATTGATTTAGAGACAGGCAAGGAATTGCCTGAACGTGGTCAGATCGGTGAATTAGTTATTAAAGGTCCTCAAGTAATGAAAGGGTATTGGAATAGACCCGAAGCAACTGAGGAAGCTTTCTGGACTGATCCTAACACAGGAGAAAAATGGTTAAGAACTGGTGATATGGCATATATTGATGATGAAGAATATGAACATCTATTAGATCGCATTAAAGAAATGATTAAATACAAAGGCTGGAGTATTGCACCAGCAGAACTAGAAGATTTGCTTTTTAAAAATCCACATGTATTTGATGCTGCCGTTATTGGTAAACCTTCCACAGAGCTAGATATTGGCCAAATTCCGAAAGCATTCATTATTTTGAAACCAGAATCCAAAGGTAAGGTGAGTGAACAAGAAATTATAGATTGGGTTGCTGAAAGGATCTCGGCTTATAAGAAGATTCGAGAAGTTGAATTCATAAAAGATATTCCAAAATCAGGGTCAGGTAAAATACTGCACCGTAAATTAGTTGATTTAGAAAAAGATAGGCTTGGATTATAAAAAAATTTAACTGAAGTTTATAACTAACTAAAATTTTTATCGCTGAAATATTTGTTTATCTCTTTTCTGATCTTTTTTGCCGTATTTTGTGGATCTTCCGATCGAGTAATTCCTCCACCTATAATGATAATCTCTAAAGGGAAATCAGCTAATTTAGAGATATCAGACAAACGGATTCCTCCCGCTACTGCCAATTTAGGGTGTTCTCTTAATCGTGCTACAGACTGTAACTCTAATAAAGGTGTACGTCTTGATGATTGGCGATCTAATCCGCTATGTACCAATGCATAATCTAATTTCTTATTTTTATATTTAAGATCAATAAGGCTTGCTAACCTGATGACAGGTGATCTGGATACTATTAAATCAGCCATGATTTCCACCTTAAAATCATATGCTGCATGTAAAGCTTCTTGAATAGTAATATCATATGCGTCTGCCAGAATAGAAACAATATCTGCTTTCGCCTGTGCAGCCATCTTCACTTCAAGATATCCAGCATCCGCAGTTTTTAAGTCAGCACAAACTAATTTATCAGGATACTCGTCTTTTAAAGCACGAATAGCTTTCACACCTTCAGCTTTAATTAACGGTGTTCCAGCCTCTAAAATATCTACGAAGGGTGCAACTTGTTTTGATAATGCTAAAGCTTCTTCTAATACTTCAAAATCTAGAGCTAGTTGCACCTTAGGAATTTTCATACCTCGTTCTTTTATAAATTTTGAGACCATTATAACTCCGATTTATTTTTTTTCACATAATCAATGACTTTATTAATTTCATTCTTTCTTTTCTTCCTTGTTAATATCAAATTCACTCTCTAATACTTTTAGAATCTCTTTTTTACTTGGTTTAATTTCTGTGTTAAGCTCCTCTTGTCCTGTAAATTCAATACCAATATCATGTACCGTCATTTTTTCTATATATCCTTCATATAAATTTTCAATAATTCTATTTAAGTTTGAAATAGAATCATATATTTTAGAATTCTTCTTCAATTTATCCTTAATTAAACTTATTTCTTCACTGAGAATATTCAATTCTTTTGACATCGCTTCTAATGATTCAAAAATATATCTATCATCTAAAAGCAAAGTGATTTTTTCTTCTTCGGACTTTTTTCTAGTTCCATCTAAGATTTCCCAATATAAGTCTTGCACCCATTCTTTAATAATAGCTTCCTTTTTGGTAATAAGTTCCTGGTCAATTTCTTCATGATTTTGCAGATTCTTTATGTGAAAACCCATGAAAATATTTTCTTTTGCCTGCATTTTTTCCGAAAATTTAGCACAAATATTAGAAACGGTTTCTTCAATTTCAGGTGAAATTTGTTGATAAACTGCTAATGAAAGCATTAACATTTCTTTTTTACCTCGTGCCCAGTCAGAATGTATTTGGAAATAATAGTTCAATAATTTTGTATTTCCAAATGTTTGCGTTAAAAATTCTTCCCTATTTGGTTGGTCCATTACTTCATAAATCCTATTTGAAATTTCTTCATCTAATTCAGTCTTTGGATAAGAATAAAAAATCAGTGGTCCAATTTTAGTATGAAAATATGATAGGATTATAAGCATTATTTTTTATACTTTTAATTTTTCATCTTTAAGAATCTATAAGATCTTTCTATCTTTTAAATTTCACACTCATAAATCATTGAAAATTAATTTTTAATATTTATTTATGAGAATAATACTGTTCAATTAATAGAAAAATAAAAGCATACAAACCATATATAGCAAATGAGGTTATAAACCATATTGGAAATCCAAAAATATTAATCGGAGGAGGATTTTGATAGAAGTAAATTCCTAAAGCCGCCGCAGTTGGATCCACGAGAAGTTGAAAAAGAATTCCATATAAAGCTACTACTATTGAGATAATGATAGCATCTTTTATAGATATCTCAGTTCCTTTCGTTTTTTTGAGAGAAAATCTTGCTAATTCAAAAACTAAAATAAAAACTGTGAAAATGGTTATTGGATCGGTTGCTAAAAATTCAGTTTCACCTACTTTCAATATGAAAAAAGGTAAATCTGACTCTAAATCAGCAATGGAATAAGTACCTGTAAAAATAAGTGATAAGACTAGAGAAGATAAACAAATATTTGTTAAAATTGTTGCCTTCAGACCATAGGTTTTAATGCAGTAATAATAAACAGCAACTAAAATATAAATGTTGATTAATAGACTAATTAAAAAATAAATAATCCCTTCCAAATCAAGCCTTCCTCCTTCGAATTAATGTTATTATAAAGGGAATAATAGCTAAAGAACCTGAAATTAATAAAATATCAAATCTTTGAACAAGGATTAGAAAGATGTAATCTAAAATCAATATGATAGCATACCCTATTATTATAAGATCGATTCTCTTCATGATTATAGAAGTTTATAATTCCATTGATTAATTATCATGGATTAGAATTAACGATATGAAAAATGCTAAAAATTCAAAATAATTTATTACTTTTCTTTTTTTAAAATTTTTGATATTTCTTGCAGAATACGTTCACATTCAAAAAAAATAAGACCTAACTTAGCAGTATCCGTAGTAGAAACTGCTAAAACTGCGATTTCAGCTTCGAATACTAATAAATATCCCTCTTTACCTTTAATAAATATCTGATTGAATACACCAATATTCATATCAACAACGGTTCTTTCTGATAATGAAAGTAATGTAGCAACCATAGCAGCAATTCTCGTCTCATTATACCCTCGTGGTATTATTGATACAATAGGAAGTCCTTCCATAGTTGTTAATATCGCAAGTTTAATATCTCGATTACTCGATAATAGTTTCTTTAGAACTTTTTCTAATTCAGCTATGGAATCATTTTCTCTAGGTGCAATCATCAATAATAATTATTTATTTTCTTAAAATTTAAAATTTCGAGTTTAGTGATTAATAATTTATCTATTATTTTCTATTTATCAATCCTTCTGATAATTTTTCGTTCAAAATTCATTGATTCTAAATCAAATACTAGATAAATTAAGAAGTTTTCATGTGGATGTGATTAGCTTGGTTGATTACTTATTGTCCTAGCTAATTGAGAAAAAAAACTTCCTAAGGTTCAAAATCTTCTCTCTGAATGTAAAGCATTAGTAGAAGTGTCGAATTTACTTGGCGTTGAATCTAAACTCGAATTGATAAAAAAAATAGAATAAATTTAGGTTATTAATTTTAAAGTTAAAAAAGAAATTCACTTCTTAATAAATCTGAAATAAATTAAAATCGAAATCCCCGCTGCCACAGCAACTATAGAAATAATTATTATGTAAGGTAATATATTTGGAGTAGTATTGTCAGAAATTGTACTCACTTCAAGTATTAGAAGACCTCCTCCTTGGGCAACGTAGATGTAATCCTCATCAACATCAATATCATGGGCAGCAATAACATCACTCGTACGCTGAGTTATTTCTACAATTGAATTAGGATTACTCACATTAAATAGTTCAACTCCATAATTATCAGCTACATAAAGAAGATCATCTTTCTCTATTAATCCTAATTCCTCTCCTCCATCATTATCATCATATGAGTCAAGCATTTGTGGTGCTGTTGGATTAGATATATCAATGACCCTAATACCTGATCCCCAACATGCTAAAAATAAAATTTCCTCACTGATATAGATGTCATTCCCACCCCCAGTTTGAGAAATACTCGTTATAAGTTCCGGTATATTAGGATTACTCACATTTATAACTTTTAATCCTACTTCAGCATTTGCTAGATAAACATAATTATCTTTAATTTCTACAGCATCACTTCTGGTACTACTATATTCACCTAAAAAAATAGGAGTACTAGGGTCACTAATATTAAAAATCTTCAAACCTCCGTTATAATAGGAAGCATAAGCAAGTGAACCTGAGACTGTAATTCTAGTAATTCCCACCTCAGTAGTACTTTGACATAAAACATCTGGATCTACTGGATCAGATATGTTTACAATAGTAAATCCGTTTATAACTGAAGCTATATATGCAATATTGTTCTCAACTACAAATCCAAACGAGCCGCCAATGAGTGCTTCTCCAATCTTTACGGGGACTCTTGGATTCGAAACATTGATGATCATCAAGCCATCATTATTAGTGGAATATGCTAAATCTCCCACCACATGGACGTCATAACCTACCTCTATGTCACAAAAACCAACTCTATTCAAATATAACCTTTGAGTGGTCTGAGCTATGGAAATTAGGGAAAAAGTTGGAACTGTAAATAGAATAAGGAAGATAATAGAAGAAATATAGATTTTTTTAATTTTGATTCTAATCATGATATAAAGATTTCATTTTTTATTTAATCTTTACACCAATTAAAAATAATATATAAAAATTTTTCTCAAGAATTTATTTTGTTATCAAAATCAAATATATGCTATTTTTCGTTCAAAATTCATTGATTCTAAATCAATTACTACATAAATTAAAAAATTTTCATGTTGATGGGATTGACCCGGTTGAATACATACTGTCCTACCTAATTGGGAAAACCAATATCTGGAAACATCAGGAGATTCATGAATATGTCCATGAAGCGAAAGTAATGGTTGATTTTTTTTAAGAAAAGCGTGTTCTGCTTTCGAACCCACTTTTAGTCCTTTATAGGTCACATCAAGATCTAAATTAGCAGGGGGATTATGAAAGATATATATCGCATTACTCATATTAGTTGGTTTTACCAAGTTTCTTAATTCATCTTCTATAGTAGGAAGTTTAGCCGCATATGAAATCCAATCCTCAATTCTTTTAAATCCATTTGGAGTAGATAAATACTGCTTCCCTCTCTGTTTTGGATGCTTAAAATCTTTAGAATCCCTACGTGCTCTATCCTTTAAACCAAAAGGTAAGTCTGAAACCCAATTCATCCCTATGAATTCATATTTACTATCTGGAATTTGGAATAACCTTTGAGCGATATTAGCCACATGTAAATACTTTTCGCATGTCTTTTGGAATAAATCATCAAATATATCCAAATCATCATTTCCTAATAAACCAATATAATAAATTTCCTTTTCTTCAAATTTTTTGAAATAATCATCAAGATATCCTGTAATAAACTTATCTTGATTCATTAAATTTCCTTTAAATGGTAATATGTCCCCTCCATTTATCACTAAATCAATTTTCAATGAGTCTGCTATCTCGAAGATTTTATTGTGCTTCCATTCAATGCCATGGATATCAGTAACATACAATAATTTCATGATGTTCGTTTTGAAGTGTATTTACCATTAAAACTTACAATTAATTTTTAATTTTAGGTTTTTAGAATTTAAATGAAATGAAAAAGCTATTAAAATTTGTCATATGATAAAGTGTAATCTTTTACAACAGCAAGTTCCCCAATTTTTAAATCTATTAACATGCAATTAAATAATTCTGAAATTTATATCCTTTTTGATGATGGTAATACCCTCAATGATAATAAAATTCGAGGAAAACAATGGCAGCAATTAATTGGAGAATATTTTTCACCTAAATTTGGTGGCAAACCTGAATCGTGGGGTTACGCGAATATTGAGTTAACCAAAGATTTCGGAGGTAAAGATGTTCCGAAACTATTATATCAAAATAGAAAAAAGTCTCATAAAGAGTTTATAGGATGGTTTATCGAAAAGTGGATAAATGAAATGTTTGATTATGTTGGAATTGAGCGACCTGAAAAAAATCAATACAAGGAACTTTATTATGGGGCCTCAAAATTTGTAGCTCATAAAGTAAAAGCCGCATTCCCAGGAGTAATTGAAACTATTAAGAAACTACATAATGAAGGATACTCATTATGTACTGCTTCAGGTACAGAATCAATTGAATTAGAATTTTATTTAGAATCTATGGGACTAGAGCAATTCTTCAAAAAACTTTATGGACCTGATTTAATCGATATTCTTAAAATTGATGAGACTTTCTATAATGTTATTTTTGAGGATTTGAAAATATCACCAAAACAGGCAATTATAATTGAAGATAAGCCATATTACTTAAAAGAAGCAGAAAAATCAGGCGCTTCCATAATTCAAGTTTGTTTAACGGGAGAATATAAGCCCCAATTTCCATATGTTGCAACAAATATGAGCAATCTCTACCATATCATTAAAAATGTAATCAGAGACTTTAATAATAAGTTATAAGTCAGGATTAAAATGACTTTTGGTTTAATTAAGGCTATGTAATGGTTACCAGTACTATAAAAAGTACGAAAAATAACACTACAAATACAATCGGGAATATAAATATCCATGGTTGAAAATTGGTCAATCCTGTTTTTTTGAAAGTTGATCTTGGCTCTTCCTTAACAATTTCCTCTAATTTTTTTATCTTTTGTTCTAATTCTTGAATTTTACTCTCCTTTTCTCTTAAAATACTAGCATTATTATTTTTTTGTCCACAATAGGGACACACTAAATCATTTTCACTAACCTCTGATCCACAATTTTGACAATACATTATGAAAGATAACCTATACAATTTAATTAAATTCTATAGTTTTAGTAAGAGTAAATATTAATAAAATTAAGTTTATTTGATTCTCTTTATTAACTATATTCAATTCATAATATTACCCATGAATTGCATATAAATCATGCAAATTCCCTCACATTCTCAGACATATGATATAATTGTAATAGGTGCTGGTCCAGGGGGTTCTACTGCTGCATATTTACTAGCAAAAAATAACTATAAAGTCTTACTAATTGATAAAGACAAGTTTCCTCGATATAAACTCTGCGGTGGGTTACTTTCCATGAAGACCATAAATCTAATTAAGAGAATCTATGACCTAACTCCTGATGATTTAATTAAAGAAAGAATTATTGATTATATTACTCCATTTTATGAAATTAATTATAGAAATGAAAGGAAAATTTCGAGAATTAACGCTCATTTTAACTTCTTTCTTGTCGATAGAACTATTTATGATAATTTTCTCCTAGACAAAGCTAAAAATCTAGGAGTTGAAGTAATGGAAGGTATTAGTATTGATAAAATTAACATTGAAAGTTGCACGGTCGAGCTAAAAACGGGAGTTAGAGTTAAATCAGCAATTTTAATTGGAGCTGATGGGGCTAATAGTATTGTTAGAAGAGAATTTACAAGACAAAATATCATAAGGAATAAAGACTGGTTGTTTAATCTTGGTACAGGATTGGAATGCTTTATAAACCGACAAAATTTAAAAAGTGATCAATTTAATAGACTAATTTTAACATTTGGGTTTTGTAATTATGGATATAACTGGGTATTTCCAAATAAAGATAAAATTGTATTAGGGGTGGGAGCACTAAACAGAAAAAATAAACGGACTCTCTTGAATTCACTTAAAAACTTCATTTCAAGTCTAAATATAGATTTTGAAAAATGTTCTTCTGTTATAGCTCATCCTGTCCCTTATGGAAATTTTTCAATTAAGCCTATTTACAAAAATAAAGTACTTCTAATTGGAGACGCAGCAGGAATTACGAATCCATTATGGGGTGAAGGAATTTATTATGCTCAAAAAACTGCAGAATTAGCTGTTGTGTCGATTATAAACCATTTTAATGATAAATCTTCTCCTTTAACTTATTATGAAAATCTTTTACATGAAGATATTTATCCAAAATTTAAATCTACTTTAAAATTAAGATGGTTGCTTTTTAACAAATTAAATTTTTACTTAAAATACTATCCAATACAAATCTTTTTATCAATATATAGAAATATTTTAAGTAATCTCAGCTTTAACAATAATTCCTCTAAGATTTTATCAAAAAAACAACATTTACTGATGAACCTAGACAATAAATTCACTTGAGTTGCATCTTATAGAACTTATAGATTCACAAATTTCTAATAAAAAAATTTCAATCATTTTACTATATTTTATAATAATAAAGATAAAATGGCTTAATTTTTCTCATTAAATTATGAGTGCTAGTGGAAATGAAGATATCAAAATGCCTGTCCTCTTTATAGGCCATGGATCTCCGATGAATATTATTTCTAATAATAAATTTACAGAAGATTTAAAAAAATTAGGTAAAACATTACCAAAACCGAAAGCAATCCTAGTAATATCTGCTCATTGGTTAACTAGTGGAACAAGAATATTGTGCTCTGATAATCCCAGAATAATCTATGATTTTTATGGATTTCCTAAAGAACTTTATGAAATTAAATATCCTGCCCAAAGTGATTCGAAATTAGCGCGTATGATTAGTGAAAGGATTAAATCTTCTAATATTCTGTGTGATAATGAATGGGGCTATGATCATGCTTCTTGGGCGATCCTTAAACATATGTATCCTAATGCAAATATTCCTGTTTTAGAATTAAGTCTAGATTATGGATTTAATCGATGGGATCTAAAACCTATAGAATATCATTATCATTTAGCAAAAAAACTAGCTTTTCTTCGTGAAATGGGTGTATTAATTATTGGGAGCGGAAATATAGTTCATAATCTAGGAATTATAGACTATCATGTTGATGCTCCTATAATGGAATGGGCAGAAATGCTTGACTCTGAAGTGAAACAACACATATTAAACTATGATCATCAAAAATTAATAAATCTTGAAAAAATGGGCAATATAGGTAAAATGGGTATCCCAACTTGGGATCATTATCTTCCACTAATTTATGCAATCGCTTTACAAGAAAAAGGTGATCCTGTTCAATTTGTACATGAGGGTTTTCAACATGGGTCCATCTCAATGAGATGTCTTCAAATAGGTTGATTATACGACTTCAAAAATTATTTTCTATTTTTATTTTAGTCAAAATGTCGTCAAGATAATATATATTTTCTTGACCAATTTCCTCTTTCAAGGTATTCGCTAAAGAATATTTAAACGCCCAAATTTCCACATTTTTACCCAAATTTTTGATTTTTTTTAAAACTGGTAAAAAGTCACCATCTCCCGAAACTAAAACAGCTGTGTCATATGAATTCTCATAAGCTAGTGAAATGATATCAATAGCAATTTTAATATCAACTTTCTTTTCAATGGCTCCACTACTCACAATTTTATCAAAACTTGCTTTAATTATATATCCACTTCGCTTTGATAACTCCTTATACCACCTTTTCTTCTCTGGACTAATAGGATATATAACGCCCTCATATAGAAATATCTCACCTAATTTGCGCTCACCAGTTATGAGATTCTTTAATTTTTCGTAATCTGCTTGAACATTATATTTTTGAAAACCCTTGAAAATATTACTATTATCTACAAATATTATAATTCGTTCCATTCTAATTTCACTATTAATTTATATTATCTCTTTAAAAGGCTTTCATATTCTTTATATCTTAGATAGAACACTATAGTTAAAGAAAAATAGTAATTTTTCTTTTTCTTTATTTAAAGGATATCAATAGAATATTAATAACTATTCAAATTTTATTAAGAATCACTCACTAATTTTATCTGAAATTATAGAAGGTCCGATAAAGGTTAATAAAATAAGAATTGGTAAGTTTGGGATTATACTTATCTCAATTACAGCAATTGTTTATATTATTTGGTTTGTTTTCTTCCAAGATGTTATTCAGTTTATATTAGAAAATGCAATTTCAACACATACAGGGGAAAGAGATATAATAACAGGATGGGCTGGTGTATTGTTGCTTCCTCTCATTGCTGTATTTGGTATTTTAGGTATACTAGCATTAATACTTTATTTTATCGAAAAAAGGAAGTGAAATTTTATTCTAAAATTATAAGAATTACAATAAACTAAATAAAGCTATTTCCTTCCTACAACAATATAATCAATGCCTTTCGAAATGAAATCAACTCTATACCGTAATTCTCTCATCCATTGTTCTAATTTTTCTGGATGAATCCAATGATGAGAACTTTTATAGTATTTTTTTGATCTTTTCTTTCCTATTTTAAACCTTAAGAAAAAGAAATATATTCTCATCTTCCATATAGGATAACTTGGATTCTTATCCTTCACAATGAAAATCCCTTCTTTCTTTAAGACCCTATACACCTCCTTAAGTGTTTGTTTCGGATCCTGAAAGTCATGAAGACTATTTAAACACGTAACAATGGAGAACAAGTTTTCTTCAAAAGGTATTGATTCTGCTGTTCCTTGCTTTAAATTAATTCCACTGACTCCATATTGGTCTATCTTATTTTTGGCATAAGACAACATCTTCTCCGATTTGTCAACACCATATAATAAAGCATCTGGTAGCTTTTTTTGAATTTCCATAAGAAGAAAAGCAGGACCACATGCTAAATCCATAATACTTGGTTTTTTTTCAATTTTAAAAACTTTTGATATTTCATCAATTTTTTTAGCAAATGGTTTATACCTTGTATTAATCTGTTTTTCCATTGAGTTAACAAATCTCTCAGCATGTTCATCAGTCCATTGATGATTCTTATGGGGTTTTTTTTCCATTTTCAAAATCGGTAACCTCCAGAAATTCAAAATCTTAAATCAAAAAATATAGGTTTCGATAAAGTTCTTATGATTATACATTAAAATACTAGTTTTAGGATTATTAATAATTTATTATGTTAAATATATTTAACATCATATAAAGACTAATTAAAAAGCTTCTAAACCCTATTTTCCGATCATTACGAAACATTTAAATAGGCATGTTAAATATAATTACATAACAATCGATCATTTTTAATATCGATTAATATGAAGTTTCTTTAATTATATAGAAATGATTAAAAATATTTAACATACAAATAAGTTGGTGAAAAAAATATGAGTAAAGAAAAAAAAGCTTTTGAAGGAACTATTTCCATGTCTTATAGGAATAAACAATTGATCAAATTTGGTATTCTCTGGTATTTAATAGCTATAGTGTCTATATTGTCCACAATATGGCCAACTTATGCAATTTTTGAAGCTGAAGGTATTCCAATTGGTTTCGAACTTGCAATAATCATAATCGCGAGTTTTATGGGTACAGCTACGCTAATT
This sequence comes from Promethearchaeota archaeon, assembly GCA_048941625.1. Taxonomy (GTDB): domain Archaea; phylum Asgardarchaeota; class Lokiarchaeia; order Sigyniarchaeales; family SOKP01; genus Loki-b32. The sequence continues at coordinate 39,731 of JBHLNK010000010.1, forward strand.
GTCATGTTAGGCTATTGGTATAACCATTCTTATGTAAAAAATTTTTCTTACAAGATTTCAGAAGATCATATAATCATAAATCATGGAGTATTCACTAAAACTAGAGCCACGATACCTTATAGTCGAGTTCAAAATATCAACATTGTGAATGGAGTTTTTGACAGAATGTTTAAAACCTTTACTGTGAAGATCGAAACTGCAGGTTCAAGTGCGGCGGCAGCTGGCGCTCAGGGTGGGCATATTCGACCGGAAGGATATATTCCGGGTTTGAAAGAACCTCATATTATTGAAATGAAAATTAAAGAAATGATGACAAAATATTCTGCTGTTCCAAGTGGTCTCGAAGACAAGATTTTTAAACCTGAAGAATTAGCCTTTGATAATTTTATTAGTTATATTCTTTCCAAAATGCGGGAAGGTGAGAAATTAAAAACAAGTATCAAAGAACTCAGAGAAAAAGCGAACCTCTCAGTAGCACAGTTAGCTGAAAAAGTGGGTGTTCCGATCCAAACAATTAATTACTTAGAGGAGGGCCGTTATAATCCTAGCTTGGCATTAGCCTATAAGATTTCGGAAGTTCTGAAATGTAAAATTGAAGATTTGTTTAAATTAGCTTAAAAATTTTTTTTTTGAATATTTTGATAAAAAGACACCCTAAAATAAGGTTAGATAGTTGAGAAAGGATGAAATTTAAAAAAAAAATTGCTTCAAGGATTAAACAATTCAGGGAGGAATTAGACTTACCTCAGTTAGAATTGGCTAAACTTGTTGGAGTTTCTCGCCAGACTATCTATTATTTAGAAAAGGGATCCTATAATCCCTCATTGACGATATCTTTTAAAATATCGGAAATTTTGAAAAAACCAATTAATGATATATTTTATCAAGAACCAATAATTAAGGATATCTTGGAAGGTAAATCATTAGCAGAATTAAAAGAGGTTGCTGAAGCATCCGATATCAACCTCGAAAAATTAGCTTCTTTAAGTGAAATAGATGATGAAGAACTAACCTCGAGTTTCGATGAAAATGTATTAATCAAAATATCGATAGCTTTAGGAATGAACTTCGAAGATCTTTTCGAAAAAGAAGTTGAAACTTAAAAAATTTTAATAAAATTAAAGAAAAAGAAAAAGGTATATTAAAAAAAATGGAAAAATTTGCGATAGCAACCAAAAATCTCACAAAGACTTTTGGAAATATTGTAGCTGTAAGAGACTTAAATATTAAGATCCCGTATGGAACTACATATGGTCTTCTTGGACCAAATGGTGCTGGTAAAACAACTACTGTTAGGATGTTAAATGCTATTATTTCCCCCTCAAATGGCACTGCTTCAATAGGGGGTTATGATATTCTTAATCAAGCAAATAATGTCAAGATGATCTGTGGATTTCTACCAGAATCTCCTGGATTATATCAAAAATTAACTGCAAAAGAATTCTTGGAGTTTATAGGTGAATTGTATTATTTACCGAAAGCAACTATATCAAGTCGCATTGATGAACTCCTTGATATATTCGATCTTGAAGGGCGAGAAAATGACTTACTTGAAGGATACTCACGCGGAATGAAACAGAAGATTTGTCTCTGTGCAGCTTTAATTCAGGATCCAAAGATTATTTTTTTGGATGAACCTACATCTAATCTAGATCCTGCAGCAGCGAGGATGGTTAAAGACCTTATATCAGATTTAGCGAAGAAAGCAGATAAAACAATTTTTATCTGTACTCATCTACTTGATGCAGCTGAAGAATTGTGTGATATCATAGGTATAATTGATAAAGGAACTTTGAAATTGGAAGGTAGTCCAAACGAAATTATTAAATCTCAAAATGCAAAAGACTTAGAAGATGCATATCTTAAAATTATGGGGGTAACACACATAGAAGACTTATTATCGTGGCGTGAAAATGGTCCAAGTGGAGAAATTCTTAAAAAGAAAAAGAAAAAAAGAAGGAAGTGATATAACATGGGTTTATGGACGAATATTGCTAAGAATGAAATTAGAATTAGAACTTCAAAATTTCGTAATCATAGATTAGCATTTTTCTTAATTTTATATTCTTTCCTGATCTTTTGGGCGTTTTATCTTTGTCCATTGATTTTTGACCTATTTATGCCAACAATAGCTGGGATTGAGGGAATATCCGAAATTTTAATTCCATCTATTGCGATGATTATTGAGCATGTGATGATGATTTTCTTTATTGCGATTTTGATTTATCCTCTTAATAACATATATCGTAGGTCAGAGATAGGATTTAAAGAAATTTTGTTGGCATCTCCAACCAGCGCAGGAGATATCTTTTTAGGCGAATTTTTTGGGAAAATACCCATACTTTTCTCTTTTGTGTTTGCTCTCACTCCTGTCTTTGTAAATATGTTGAATCCTATTCTTAACTTGTCGTTTGTCCAAACTTTAGTAATTTACCTGTGCGTATCTGGGCTTGTTTTCTTGTCAACCTTAATTGGGAGTATATTAATGAGTTGGTTGGAACATAAGATTGCTAAAAGTGAAAAAGCGCGAGACCTTGCAAAGGTTTTGTTGATCATCATTTCTATTGCTATGGTTGCTCTTATTTACTCTTTACAATTTGGTTTTCAATTCATCTTGGAAAATCCAGAGCTAAAAAATTATTTTATGTGGTATCCTTCTTTCTGGTTCTCTAATATTATTCTCTATACTTTTGATCCTGGATTATTAAACCTTTATTTCTTAAATATATGGATGAGTTTATCCCTAGCAATTCTCGTGCCTGTATTAATTTTGTATCTTTCTTACAAAAGAGCAGATATCTTCTACACTCTCGAAGGGGGTATTGAAAAAGTTAGTTCAGTCATAGAAAAAGAAAATATATTTTATAAGTTCAATAGACGTATTATAGGTATAAAATGGGAAGGCCTAGTAATTACTCAATTCAAAGAATTTTTCCGAAAAAAGGAAAACATCATGAAATTAGTCTATTTATCTGGTATTACCTGTGTTTATGGATTAGTCTTCTCCTTTTCTATGGGCAATGCTCCAACTGGTTTTTTATCTGGAGGGTTTGTAAAGTTGACGATAGTGTTTATGGGAAGTATGCTTTATGGGATTATGATTGGCAGTTTTATCTTTGTTGGGAGTAAAGACTTACTATGGGTATATAAAAGAAGTCCAAGGAACGTTAATGCCTTGGTTTATTCTTATATTTTTGCGATGTTAATTGTTGAGATCATTTTAGCACTTATTGTAACCACCTTTTTTACAATCTTATTTAACTTTGATGTATTTTATCTGGTGTTCTTCTTCATAGCCTATTTATCCCAAGGAATAATTGTATTAATGGAAGCAGTTGGAATACAAGGATTTAGTCCTGCATTTGAAGAGAAGGGAAAAAGTATGGGAATGAATATTTTTAAGTTGATGAGTATCCAAATCGCAGTGTTTACAGGTTTTCTGTTTTTGATGTTGTGGATGGGGGATATTTTGCCAGGTATCGTTTCTTGGGAATTAACTCCTACGATAATATTTATTTCCATCCATCTTGTGATATCTCTTCCTTTATTCTCTCTTGGTTTAAGACACTTAAAAAAACTCGAATAATTATTTTCTAAAATTTTTTTTTATTCTTATTATTCAACAAAATCTACTTTAAACAAATCTTTAACTAATCAAAATATTGACTGTTCAAAAACTGGACCATAATTATTTAATATAGCAACAAAGTCTAAGATTTAATTGATATATTTTTATAAGAAAAAAGAATAATGAGAATTATGAAATTCAATCAAAAAATACTTAATCTATTTTTTATAGTAGGGATAAGTCTAACAATATTTTGTGGAATCTTCTCTATACTTGATACTAATATGATATTAAAATCACCTACGCAAAAAGAAATTGTCCAAAACCCAATCCTGTCAAATTACGACCAGTTTAAAAAGGGGAATTTTACTGGATATGAATTTTCTTCTTATAATTTATCTGTTTATCTAGATGAAGATACAAGTACTGTTGCTGGGAATTTAACTGTGGATTTCTATAATAATGATCCAGTAAACTTTACTCAAATTCCATTTCATATTTATCCATCTGGAATGGAATATGATACTCGACCTGGATCTATCGATATAATAAATGTAACCACTGTAGAAGACCCTAAAGAACAACTTCAATTTGAGGTTTATAGTGGCACACAATTAATGTGGGTAAATCTAACTTCTGAACTTGAGCCCAGTAATAGAATCTCATTTATAATATCTTTTAACACTACTCTCCCAGATGGGGGAATTGCTCGTGCAAATGAATATGGGTGGGATCATAATGAGACTCGTATTTTCAAATGCTCTCATTGTTATCCTCAACCTTGTGTATACGATGAATTTGATGGTTGGAATATTGATCCATATCTTCTTACGGGAGACCCTTTCTATTTTGATATGGCTTATTATGATTTATTGATTAATACTCCAAAAAATATGACTGTAGCTGCTACTGGAAAATTATTAGACAATATTACTATAGGAGAAAGAACGATTCATCATTATAATCCTCAATTACCTGTACGTGAAGTTACTTTTTCAGCATCTCGTTATTTTGAAAGAGAATATGCTATTGTTCCTGGTCATAATATTACAGTCTCCACGTATTTTCTTCCAAAATCTTCTTGGTTATGGAGTGGATTTGCTCTTAATTGCGTAAATGCAGGGGGATTGTATAATCTTACATTTGGAGATTTCCCATATCCCACCTTAAATATTGTCCAGGAATATACTCATTATGGAGGCATGGAATATCCATGTCAAATCTACGCGTCTGAATCTGCAGATACAGCAATGAATCCTTCGTTATATCTTGAAACAGTTATCGTACATGAAGTAGCGCATCAATGGTTTTACAATTTAGTTGGTGTTGATGAGGTTGACTGGGGTTTTGTAGATGAAGGAATTGTATGTTGGGTAACAGATTGGGCAAAAGATTTTTTCCATCCTGATTGGCATCTTTTTGAGCCATATTGGTTAATGGATTATGTCTGGTATTATAATTTTGAATATGGATTACCCAATAGAATTAACCTTTCAATTCCTGATGCTCTAAGTAGTGGTAATGATTATTGGTATACTGCTTATAGAAAAGCTCCAGTTGTACTTGAAACTTTGAGACGTATTATTGGAACTGAAACGTTTCTTAATGGATTAGAAGTCTTTACTCATGAATTTTACTTTGAAATTGCTACTTATCCAGATTTTATTCAATCGATGGAAATTGCTGCTGGCCAATCTCTGGACTGGTTTTTTAATCCATGGTTTGACAATCCTTATCTTCCTAGGTATAATTTTGTTGATGTTACCTACAATCTTAATACTAAATTAATCAATATTACCATTGAGGATGTAAATGAAGCAATTAATCCCTATAGTTATTCCCAACCAATCCCTATTGAAATTTATTATAGTAGTTTAAATTTGGAGTTTAGTGGTCCGAAATGGATAAATAGTACAACCTCTATAATTCTGCAATTGGAAAACGTCCCAAACCGTGTAGTTTTAAATTATTATAATAATATTCCCGTTCAATTATTACAGTATGGTATAACGTACTTAGAAACTACTGATATCACTATAGTGGGGACTTCACTCCCAGGGATAGCAGGATATGATATCTTAATTATTATTAGTTCCTTCTGCGGGTTAGGATTGGTAATTATTTATAAAAAGAACTGTACTACACATAAAAAATAACTAATTTTTCTTTTTTATAATCTTTTTAAAATTTTTAAGTATTATAAACTTGATATTTAATATGGTTTCAACTTTATTTGATCAGCTTAATAAGAATGAACTAAAGGAACTTCTTGTAAAATGCTGGATGACTCATGATGGCTCCTGGTTTTATAATTGTGCCAATGAATTAGGTATTAATGCAGCGAATACTCTAAATAAAGCATCGATTAAAAACCTTTCACCCATCGAAATGCATAGAGTAAAAAAAGCAATGGGATGGGAGAATATAAAAATAAAAAGTTTTGAACAGCTGAAAGAATTTATTATTAATGCATTTAGTGTTTTAAAAGGGGACTTCATGGATTTTGAGTATACATTTCCGGAAAAAAACCGAATCCATTGGGAAATGAAGAGTTGTTTCGCCTACAATGGAATGAAAATGATTGGAGTTAGCAAAAAATATGAATGTGGGGTAATTTATCGTATTAGTTGTTGGCTTGAAGCATTAGGTATTAAACATCAAATTAAACCAGAATTTAAAATATGCTTATTGAATTCCCAAGAAAAATGTTCTGGAGATATAACTTTGACATTTTAATTAAAAATAATTATAGGAATTAACAAATAATCAAGAAAAATAAATTTCAAAAATCTTTTAACAAAATTTCTTTTCAAATTCTTCAATCAATTCTCTATTATTATTTTGGGTACTGATACTCTTAATTTCCATTTTGTTTAACATCATTTTGGATAATTCTTCAAAGGATTCTTTTACATTTTCTCCTGTTTTACTTGAACATTCAACGAAACCCTTAAGATTCATAGACCTAGCCGTTTCTAAACCCTCGCTATATGAAATTTCTCTATAGTCCTCTAAATCTAATTTACCACCCATCAATATAACGGGGAATTTTTCTCTCGATCCATTTATTACAGACAACCAATCAGCAATATGAGAAAAGGAAGAGTAATTTGTTATATCATACATCAATAATCCCCCCATAGCCCCATAAATATATTGAGGAAACATAAATCGAAATCTTTCTTCTCCAGCAAAATCCCAAATTAGTAACTTTACTTCTTTTCCATATACATTTAAGACTTTTGTTTCAAAATCAACACCAATAGTGTGTTGAGAACTTGAGATAAAATTATTAGTCAGTAATCTCTTTCGTAATGTAGTTTTTCCTGAACCAGAATCTCCGAAAATAACAATCTTAAAAATTGCATCATACATATTAATCCTTTTTAATCCCCTTTAATTGAAATCTTTTAAACCCCCAGATGTGTAATATCCTTATTACACCTCAACCCAAAACGCCTTTCCGAAGTTGTCAGATAATGAGGAATTTTTATATAAAAATTATGCAAGAGTACACATAATAACATTAATATTTAAATCTATTCCATATTAATACCCAATTTTTCATCTTCTGCGCTGTAATTAATGGAAAGTAAGATTCTTGATAAATATGTTGATTTTTTTCCTTTTTGTCCCATGAATTGAAGGAAAATAATTATAAAATCAAAAAAAATCTTGACATAAATTTATAACATAGTTACTAGATTTTTTTACATTTTTAGCAACTTAGCTAGTACAAAAAACCTTTTTATTAGTGCGAAATTTCATTTAGTGTGAAATTTCACACAATTATTAAATAATCAACATGGTTAAAAGACATGAAAGTGGAAAAATCAAGCCAAGATCTTGAAAACGAAGTCATTTATTCAGGATTATGCATCCATTGTGGAAGTTGTAATGCTTTTTGCCCGCATATGGACTTTAACAAAGAAACTGGAGAAGCGTATGTTGTGGATGAGTGTGCTGAAACTGTTGGTCTTTGTTATAACTCTTGTCCTAGAACTTTCCTTCCAATTTCTGAAATGGAACAAAAGTTCTTTGGGAAAACACGTGTGGATTTAGCTGTTGGAGTTTATAGTGATATCATTCAAGTGAAATCTAAAAATAAGGATGATATTCTTTATAATCTTGTTGTTGCCGCTTTTGATTCTGGAATCGTAAAACATATGGTTCTATCAGAGGTTAAAAGCAAAAAACCTCCAGTAGCATTTCCAGTTGTAGTGGATAATGCTAAGAATGCAAAAAAATACATACCAAAAGCAACTATGGAAAATGCAGGACCATTAATTACCGGTATTGGTCAAGCTTATAAGGATTATAAACGAGATATTGGAATTATTGGAAATCCTTGTCATTTACAAGGACTAGCTAAAATATTAGTATCTGATTTTAATACTGGAGCAGAACGAACTTCCTTAAGAATCGCTTATGCCTGCTCTTCTGGTGGTATGACCGGATGCAAATATTGCACGGACTTCTCAGGAGAATTCTCAGATATTTCATACTCTCCTTGGGGTGCACCAAAAGGATCTGGAGAAGCATTTCTCATCATTAGAACCGAGGTTGGTCAAAAATTAGTTGACGTTGCTGTAAAGAAGAAATTACTCGAGATAACTGATCCAAATCCAGATTTATCAGAAATGAAAAAATTCCTAAATAAAAAACGCAAAAAGAATTTCTTAACCCTTCTTGGTAAAGATTTAATAAAAACCAAATATTTAAATCTAAATATCGACGAATTGAAAGACATTCTTGAAGAATAACAGCGTTTAAATTTCCATTTTTTCTTAATTTTTTTTAGTAATTTTCTTTTTATTCCCATTTAAACATATTTTCTATAAATATGGAATCAAGTGATCTCGCTCCGTTAATCAATGAAGTACTGTTTACAAATATTTCATCATAATTAACATTTTTTAGTACATTTTGTTCTATAAATTCCTTTTCAGCTTTTAATTCTAAGTTTTTGTTCTTATTTCTCCATATAACAATCGAATTTTTATCCTCACGAGTTCCTTCAATGATAAAATATTCAATGTTATTATGTTTAGTTTTATATATTTTTCTAATAGTTACACCAGCAATATAATTAAATGTCTCAATAAAATCAATATCAAGTTCTTTTATTTCATCATTTTTAGCTATATTGAGTGTAAATTCAAATGGTTTTTCCAACTGACATAGATTTAGAATAAGGTTATTATCGTCCTCAATATTTTTTAATAAATATTTGACTTTATTATCCTCAGATTCTAAATTAAGTTTTTTTGGAGTATCTAATGTAATATTATTTAGACAATCTTCAAATTGTTCTAAAATTTGGTATTTTATTATTTGCTGCATAGATCCTTCATGATCAAGAGGTTTTCCATCTTTCCATCTATTGGAATAAATTACCTTCAAGATTCTCTTCTTCAAAACATCATCAAAATATTTTCCCATCTCTATAAGAATAAATTTGAGATTTTGATTAGTTTCCTTATTATAATCTAGAACCGCTTGACCTGTGGTTCCAGATCCAGCAAAACAATCTATGACTAGATCCTTACCTTTCACACTCACACTAAGACATCTTTTTATTAGATCAATCGGTTTAGGATGACTGTATACGTTATTTCCAAATAATTTCCTCAAAATCCTTGTACCGTCTTCAGTGCGCATTGAAGTCTCTGTCCAGATAGATTTGATTTTCTTTGTTGATTTACGAGACTTTTCCATTACTCTCCATTTACCATCCTTTTTTATATATGCTACAACGTTGCTAAGATCCGAGGAATCTTTCACAATGTTCTTACTTAGCTTTCCCTTTCCCCATCTCCAACAATCATCTACACCTTTTGAATTTCTCGGTAATATTTCAATACTATATGTTCCAGATTTACTTACTGACACTGGAGCATATCCTCCGCTATCTTTAAGATTAGGATTTATATATATAGGATAAAAAAGATTTGGACGATTCAATCTATTAAATCTTGGATTACGATTTCTTAATCCTCTAGGATTCCATCCTCCTCTTGAATCTTTATATTTAAATATTTCTTCTTTTGGAACTTCGTATATTTTACCTTTTTCTTTATCTTTTAACCCTGAAACTATATATTCATGTGTTTTAGCAATATGTAAATAATCTCGACCACCGGGATTTACTTGAACGATAATTGGTCCAATGGAAATTCCTTTTGTAAAAATACTTTCGACCAGCATTGTTAAATTTGCTAATTCATTGTCATCAATCGATATAAAATATACTCCATCTTCAGATAGTAAATCCTTTATGAGTTCAAGCCTTTCTTTCATCATAGAAAGCCAACTGGAATGACGATACTTATCTTTATAAGGAAATTCATTTCCTCTTGTGTTATAAGGTGGATCTATATACGCACAATTAATCTTAGAGCCATATTTTTTCAATAATAAGTTTAATGCTTGAAAATTGTTTGAATGAAGTAATAATCCATTTACATTTTCATCAATATTGTCAATTTCGCTTAATATTCTATATTTGAATTCTTTAGAATAGAATTTTGTATCAATTGCTAAGGTATTAAATTTTTTTAAAATTTCAATAGAAGAATTATCTATACCAGTCTTAATTTTCTCTTCGATATTAAATGAGAGAAGTTCTTGCCATTCATGCAATTGCTCTTTATTAGTTAATATTTCTGGGTAAAATCTTTCATCAATTAGATCCAATGTAATAAGATAATCTGTAGAAAGGATAAAGCTCTTTTTCGTCCATAATTTTTTTTGAATTTCTTCTATATAAGCCAAGTATTTTATAATCTCTTGGCAAATTTTTCTAAATAAATTTATTTTAATCTTTAGTAGATTAAGATTATAGATATCTTCAATTTTAAAAAAGCTATTTTTAATATAAGATTTTAACTCTTCCTCTAAAAACCTTTTCAAATGTTTATGTATAAAATAATCTGATACATTTTTAGCACTTTTAATGTAATATTGATGATAATTTGCCCAATAAAGGTAAACCTCCTCTCCATTATTTGCCATATTATGGTGCTTCTCTTTTGTATACCTTCGTTTTGGACTGAAATTTCCTTTATTATAATACTGGGAAAAGAAATCAAAAATATTATTATACAAATCAACCTCTATTTTGCTCCTAGTATCACAATTTTCAATTTTAATAGCGTTAATTCCTTCTTCTATAATCTCTGGAAGCTCTTTTACAATATATTGTAAGATTTCTTTCCTTTGTATATTTATTACCCGATAAATTTCAAAATCTAAATTCTTTGGTTCAATTTCAAATAACTCTTGAAGCAATTGCTGTAATCTTAAAAGATCCTTATTTTTTATCTCCGTAATCCTTTTTTTTTCCATAATTTTTATTATTTTTTCAAGACTTATAGCATTAATTAAACAAATAAAATTTTAGAGCTGAAATAATGACAATCTTACTAAATCCAAAAAACCATGTTCGTTATTATCCTGATGAACGTTCAAAAGAAATAATGCTTCAAACTATAAATTTTTTCGAAAATAAAGGCAAAGCAAAACTTAAAGAAGATGATCATAAAAGAGTGTGGTACTCTGATTTTCTGGAGTTTCAAAAGAATAACAAAATTTTTGCTCAACTTTTGACCCCTACTCCTTATGGTGTAGATGAAAATTATCGATGGGATACATGGCGTATATGCGAATTTAATGAAATTCTCGCATTTTATGGACTTTCTTATTGGTACACCTGGCAGGTTACAATCTTAGGACTCGGTCCCATCTGGATGAGTAAAAACGAAATACCAAAGAAGAAAGCAGCGGAATTACTTAATAAAGGGGCAATCTTTGCTTTCGGACTTTCAGAACAAGCTCATGGAGCTGATATTTACGGAACTGAAATGGCTCTTACGCCACAAGAAGATGGTTTCTATAAAGCTAATGGTGAAAAATACTATATTGGAAACGGAAACGAAGCTGAGATGGTTTCGAATTTTGGTAAATTTGCCGATAAAGATGGAAATATCCCTCCATATGACATGAAAAATAAGGAACAATATGTCTTTTTTGTGGCAAATTACAAACATAAAAATTATGACCTGATAAAAAATGTTTGCGATAGTCAGAATTATGTAGCGAATTTTGCACTTCATGACTATCCCATAACTGAAGAAGATATTCTTTCTAAAGGAGAGGAAGCATGGAATGCTTCACTTAATACTGTTAATATTGGTAAATATAATTTAGGATGGGCTTCAATTGGGATTTGTACTCATGCATTTTATGAAGCTATTCATCATGCAGCCTATAGAAGGCTCTATAATATGTACGTTACTGATTTTCAACATGTTAAACAGAATTTTGTTGATGCCTATACTAGATTAGTCGCGATGAAATTATTCGGATTAAGAACGGCGGATTATATGCGTATCGCTTCTAATAAAGATCGACGATACCTACTATATGCTCCTGTAATGAAAATGAAAACAACAACTCAGGGTGAAGAAGTGATTAATCTCTTATGGGATGTTATCGCAGCAAAAGGGTTTGAGAAAGATATGTACTTCGAAAGTGCTGCTAGAGACATTCGAGCCTTACCAAAGTTAGAGGGTACTGTACACGTGAACATTGCCTTAATATTGAAATTTATGTTAAGTTTCTTTATGAATCATAAGAAGTATGAAGATGTTCCTAGACAGGATCAAGCTAAAAACGATGATTTCCTTTTTGATCAAGGTCCAACTCGAGGGTTAGGCCGTGTCAAATTGCATGATTGGAGACCTGCATTCGAAAAATATGATTTACCTAATGTCAAGATCTTCTTAGAACAAATTAAAATGTTTAACCTTCTTGGAACAAAAGCAATTCCGAGCCCCGAACAACAAAAAGATATGGATTTTATGCTTTCAGGAATTGGTGAAATCTTCTCCTTAATTGTTTATGCTCATCTTATCATTGAAAACGCTCTAATTTATAATATAGATGAAGATACTCTAGATCAGATCTTTGATTTTCTTGTAAGAGATTTTTCCAAATATGCCTTAAACTTATATCACAAATCAAGCACAACCCCAGAACAAATGGAATGGTGTTTAAAAATGATTAAAAAGCCAAACGTTGATGAACAACGATTTAAAAGAGTATGGGATCTTGTACATGGTTTAAAGGACGCCTACCAGATGAATGAGTAGAATTACTAGTAGAGGAATATTTTAAAAATTAATATTTTTCTATTTCACTACTTTTTGAAGTACAAGACAATTATGATGTTGTATTTCAAATTTCATATTACTTAAGTTTATAGGAACGTAAATAATTTTAAATAATTCAGAGTAGCAATATGAAAATAAATCTTAAAAGTTAAATCTAAAAAGCATATTAAATTTCATTTTTTTATTAATAGTAAATCACAATTTAATCCTATAGAGATAAGTCAACTGAAATTAAAAGGAATAGAAAAGGTTAAAGAAAAACTGCCTGGATTGGCAGGAAAAAAGATTATTATATTACCGCTACTGATAATACCTGTTATCATCGTTAGTTTAACCTCACTTTTTTATTTTGACATTTTACCTCTTATCATCCCTCCTAGTAATATCCTTAGTACGGTAAGTTTTTTGTTTCCTATTCTAGGGGTTTTTTTAATGGAAATTCTAGGATTAATTCTTGTTTATCAAATGTGGAGTCAAAGAGATCGTTTGAAAGCAAAATTCGGAAATTTAGCCTATCAAAAAATCTTATATGTAGGATTGATTGGAGTAACTATTATTATAATTACAGCTATTCATAATGTTGTTTTTATATTCGTGCAGAAAAACCTTTCTTGGTCTAATGTTCTTTATTCACTGTTTATTTTTCCTTTAACTTCATATATTCCTACTTCTGTAGATGTTTTTCTATTTATCCGTATGATTATTGGAATTGGATGTTTTATTATCGGTGTTTCTATAATGATTAGATCTGTTTTTACTTTTGGAATTGATTACATGATGGTTCTTTACTTGTATTTTCCTGAAGAAAGTGAAATTCAGAATCACAAAATATATTCAATTTTGAGACATCCTGCTTATGCGGCAGCTATTGTTATAAGTTTAGGAGGAATGATACTCCAATTAAATCTCTATTCTATTAGTTTTTTCATTCTAATTTATCTTACTTTTTACTTTCATATCCATTATGTTGAAGAGAAAGAATTAATAGAACGATTTGGACCCTCCTACATGGATTATAAGAAAAAAGTCAGAGCATTTTTTGTTAGAATTAAAGATTTCGGCAAACTTTTAGCTTTTGTTATTGGAAAGAATAAATCCTAATTATATTCTATGAGGTTCTAATAACATAAGTTCTACTTTCAATATTCTATTATAAGTATTAGATGTAGTAAAGAGAAGATTAGTAACAACTAAGTATATCTTAAAACCTTAATTGAATTAAGATAGCTACTCAATTGCTTTAAAAATAAAAATTTTTCACTACAAGTCTTGTGGAATAATTATTAAACTTTAATTACCTATAATCTTTCCTTACTGTATCATGAACAGTGCCTTTACTTCCACATTTCTCGCAATATTCATATAGAGTATGGGAAAACTCCCCACAATCAGAACAAATGAATTTATACGTTTGCCTAAATAACTTTTTTTTCATTGCTATAAAATTCCTCTTCAATATTTATGAAAGATACAATGTTAATTAAATTTATCTGTTTTTCGTGAAGTTTTTTATCTTATTTAATTAAAGAAAAAAGCTTGGATGTTTTATTATAGGTATTTCTATGATAATTAGATCTTTTTTCACTTTCGGAATTGATTATATATGGTAGTTTATTTATATTTTCCCGAAGAATTTGAAATTCAGAATCACAAAATATATTCAGTTTTAAGACATCCTGCTTATGCGGCAGGTATTGTTATGAGTTTAGGAGGAATGATCCTCCAATTTAATATCTATTCTAATAGTTTTTTCATTCTAATTTATTTTGCTTTTTACTTTCATATCCATTATGTCGAAGAGAAAGAATTAATCGAACGATTTGGAGCCTCATATATGGATTATAAGAAAAACGTCCGAGTATTTTTTATTAGAATTAAAGATTTCGACAAACTTTTAGCTTTTATGGTTGGAAGAGATGAAGCTAACTAAATATTAAAATTCTCTCAAGCCCTTAAGTATTAATTTACATTATTTATCTTTTAGCTTTGAAGATTAAAGATCTCTCATCCAAAACTAAATGAAAAACATAGAAATTACAAATATTGTCTTTATCGAATGTTAATTGTTAATCTAAAATTCTTTTTTCCAAATTGAAAATATTAAAAAAGTAAAAAGATTATTACTTTTGGTGGCGATCTATGAATATAACTGAAAAATATATGGATGAAACTATACGCGCCATAGGACAAATAATAAAATATGAATATTTTTCACTTATATCTGTAAAAAAGATAAGAAAATTATATAAAGTTGAGCCATTAGATTACTCTAAGATCAATTTTTACTGGAGATCCTTACAGAATCTTGAAAAGAAAAAAGTTATAGAGAGGTATGGATCTCAATCTCCAAAAAAGTATCGTGTGCTTAATTTTCTCAAATTTTTTGACCTTCTTTATGATACTTGTATTAATCAAGCGAATCTAGCTAAAGCTAAGGTTTGATTATACTAGTTTTCGAGATTAAAGTATGTAGAATTATGATATGGCTAGTGAATAATTTTACTCTGGTTTTTGCAATACTAAACAGTAGTGATGATGAACATTGGATACATATGTAGTAGGATACCCCCAAATTCCCATAAATTTCTGGTTTTGACACCATATAAACTCCTGTCTCAATAGATATGTTTTTGAGAGTTCTTTTGCTAAATCCCATGCAATTGGTACCATTATACCATCTTTAGGGCGTACATTCTGAAGTATTATCATTAAATACCCCTTTGGTTTCAATAATGTATAAACTTGCTCGAAAATCTTTCTTAACTCATTTAAATACTCCTCATAATCAGTTATATTCCCAAGATCGTTTACAAACTCCGTGTATTTTTCATCTAGCCCTTCTTCTATTCTCTGTTTATGTGCTGATCTTACACCTCCACGAGAAGTTTCTAAAATGTTCCAATATGGTGGGGACGTAATGCAAAAATCCACTGGGGGATATCGATTTTCCTTTGCTATTTTTTCGATATTCCTACAATCTTCATTAAATATTTTATGTACAAGCTTTTGTTGCAATACTTTTTCTTTATTCAACTCGCTTGTAAAGGTACTAATATCAGCAAAATCCCTTTTAAGGCGATCAACTGCATAAGAATAATATTTTGAATTAATTTCAGTTCCCCAACAACTTCTTTTGATATTTTTACAGGCTACAGCAGTGCTACCAATTCCTATAAACGGATCTAATACCCACCCTCCCTTTTTTGTGAAAAATTCTACATAAAATTGGATAAGATCAGGAGGGAAGCTAGCAGGGTGATCCTTTATCTCTCGTGGAATATCAGAAGGTTTTCCATCGAAAATATTCCAACTCTTTGTATGTCTTAACCATTCCTTACCTGTAAGATCATTTAGCTTATTTCTATCATCATAATTGCCTAATTCTAATTGGGTTTTAAGCTCTTCGTGTAAAAGTTGGATATTGTTTATTAAGTCATAAAAGTTATTTATCGCTTCTGACAATTTCCCAGAATAATAAAAGTCCCTCGCTCTCCCATATAATTCTTTGTTCTCATAGTATCGCTCTTCGATTAATTTTGTAAACTTTTCATTTTCAATTTCATATCTATCATTTTTATTCTCTTTAAGATTCTTGGCAAAGAGTTTTAAATTCTTTAATTCATTAGATTCTCGATTCCACATAAATTATCTCTCACCAGAAATTAATTTATTTAACATGATGATTAAATTTCTGTTATAGTTTTATTACAATAATATATTTTTTAAAAGTTTGATATAAGCATCATAATGAATATAATGTCATAAAAATTACTCGCAAGAAAATATAAATTATATTAATTGTGCCTAATACTAAAATTTTCAAATTTCAAATCATTAAATTGACTTTAATTTGATAAATAGTACGAGATTTGAAGATTCCATTGAACTATTTCTGAAGTTCAATTTTTAAAACTATAAATATGAATTTATAGTAATTAAAATTATACATGAAATACATCTATTTAGGTAGAACTAACCTTAAAGTCTCTCGAATAGGATTAGGGGGAATCCCTCTCCAAAGACCTATTGAAAAAGATGCAATTAAACTTATTCAACATGCAATTAATTCGGGAATTAACCTGTTAGACACCTCGAGAGGTTATGGTACTAGTGAGGAAAGAATTGGAAAAGCTATAAAAGGTCGAAGAGAGGATTTAATTATTGTTACAAGAACATGGATTACTGATAATAAAATTGCATCAAATCATTTAGAACTTAGTCTTAAAACTTTAGATACTGATTACATTGACATCTGGCAATTTCATAACATTAATAGCATGGAAAAATATCAAAGTGTTATTTCAAAAGAAGGTACTTATAATATAGCAAAAAAAGCTCTCAATGAAGGGAAAATTCATTTTATTGGTATAACAAGCCATAATATTGATGTTATGAAAGTAGCTATACAGTCAAATCTTTTTGATGTTATTCTCTTCCCATTTAATTTCGTCAACAACGATGCTGAAGGTGATTTGTTAAAATTAATAAAAAAATATGATGTAGGATTTCTAGCAATGAAACCTTTCGCAGGAGGACGAATCTTAAATACAGAATTAGCGCTTAAATATCTTCTCCAATTTGAAAATATTGTTCCTATTCCCGGAGTTGAAAAAATTGAAGAAATTGATAATAATATTAATGTTTTGAATACTAACTCTAAACTTCGTAAAGCCGAAAAACGAGAAATTAAAAGAATAAGGAAAAGTTTAGGGTTTAAATTTTGTCAATGGTGTGGTTATTGCATGTCAGTTTGTCCGCAAAAAATTTATATCCCCGGGACTATTAATCTAAAGGTTGCTTGGGACTTATGGCCACAAGAGAGCTTTATTCCTGATCGAAAAGACGATGTAGAACTTGCTAAGAAGTGTACTGAATGTGGTGCATGTGAACGAATATGTCCTTACAATTTGCCCATTCGTTCTATGCTTAAAGAAGCTATTATTTTTTATAATTCTAAAGTTAGTTAGAATTTCAATTTCTAAACATAATTACCATAATCTTTTTTATAGATTTGTTTTAACAAAGATTCTTTATAATTAATTTGCTTTAATTGTTAAACTTAATATATCAAATGTTTTAAGAGGTGTTTTAATGATAATTAGAAAAAAAAAATGTAGAAACATTCCTATAGTCCTCTTTTCAATATTGATGTTTTTAGGATTCCTTTCTGCCGCAATAAATTCTTATGGATATACTATTACGGAACTTTCTACAGTCGACTGGTATGTTACTTATGGGTCTGATGATTTGGATCAAGGATGGGATTGCGCTATAGATTCCCTCGGTAATGCGTATTTAATTGGAACTACTTCTCTGAATGGAATTAGTGATAATGCAACCTTAGTTAAATACGATTCTTCTGGTACTCTTGACTGGGAAAGACATTGGGGAGGATCATTCAATGATAATGGAGAAGGTGCTTGTATTGATTCTGCAAATAATGCATATTTAGTTGGACAAACACATAGCCTAGGTTCAGATCAGATATACGGTGATTGTTTTGTGGCTAAATACAATACTGAAGGCACATTAATCTGGAATAGGACCTGGGGTACTGCCGGCACGGATATGGCAAAGGATGTGATTGTAGATTCCGATTTTAATGTTTATATTGTAGGCTTTAGTGATAATGGAGCAAATGGATGGGATAATCTTTATCTAAAGTATAATAGCAGTGGTGATTTACAATTCGCATTGCTTTGGGGAGGAATAAATTCTGAAGTAGGGTATGGTATTGAACAAACTACAACAGGGAATATTGTGTTGAGTGGACAAACTGGTAGTTTTGGTGCTGGTAATACAGATATCTTTGTCTTATATTATACAACAGCTGGAACTCTTATTTGGAATACAACCTGGGGTTCAAGCACTCTCGACAGAGGATATGATGTTGCTGTTGATTCTGGAGATAATATCTATGTTGGTGGTTGGACATATTATCCTGATGATTTAATGGCTGGACCTGGAATCTATAATATTAATTTTGTTCTGGTTAAATTTGATAGTACTGGCAAAACTCTCTGGAGTAGAATTTGGGGACGAGAGAATATGGACTATGGAATTGGGGTTGATATTGATTCAGAGGATAACATTTATTATGTTGGAGATGGGACTATTGACGGATGGGGTGTAAGGAACATGTATATTGGTAAATTTGCATCTTCAGGAGCTTTACTTTCTGAAACCCTGTGGGGCGGAGGTGTTAGTGAGGTTGGGCATGCTATTACTATCAATAAAGCAACAAATGATATCTATGTAGTTGGCGATTCTAATAGCTTTAATTTAGATCATAACTACGATCTGGTTATGATAAAGAATCCAACATTTCCTTCAACCGATACTCAAAATCCAATTTCGAATTCAATTCCCACTTTTAATATAATATTAATTATATCTATCATTTCGGCGTGTGTTATTGCAATCATTACGAGAAAACACCGAAATTAAAAATTATTTTTTATTCTTTTTTTTTTAACCTTAAAAAGATATACTATAATCTTGACTCATATT
>JBHLNK010000084.1:0-15061 GCA_048941625.1 Promethearchaeota archaeon
TTTTTTGTACACACAATAATTCAAATGGTAAAAGTGAGGAATTTTTCTATATTTTCTTTTTTATTATGGTTTAGAGGAGAATTAAAAAATTTCTAATTAAATTTAATCATCCTTATATAGTATCATATCATGAATTGTATGATCATAAACAATATATCATAATTTAATTTAGAAGCAGTGATTAGTGTTAATCTATAAATCTTATTAATAATTGAAATATTGAAAACAATAAAACTTTCATTAGAATTAAAAATCTTAACCTTTTAAGGTAGATTACTTAATATTATAATTTAAAAAGCAAATTTTAATTAGTTCTGTTTATTTATAATTACAAAATAACCTTAATAATTCTATAACATATGTGAATATTTATGGCTCAACAAATAATGGTTCCTGGAGCATGTGGCGTAGCTATCAAATGCAAAGATGGTGTGGTTCTTGGAAATGACCGAAGGGCAACTTGGGGATATACAGTAACGAATAAATCAACAAAAAAAGTTTTCAAGATAACCGAATATATTGGCATGGCGGCTTATGGATTGATAGGGGATTTTCAAATTCTTGTGAAGATTTTAAGAGCACAAGCTAATTTATATCTGCTAGATGCGGGGGAGAGAATTTCTACGAAGAGTATGGGAAAATTAGTATCTAACTATTTATATTCTCGGAAAATGATGCCGTTGTATACCAATTTGGTAGTTGCAGGTATGGATTTGGATGGTCCAGAGTTATACACATTAGATGCAATTGGAAGTTTAATGCCAGATGATTACGGAACTACTGGAACGGGAATGTTGTTGTCAATAGGTATTTTAGAAGCAGAATATAAACCAGGTATGACAATTAGTGCTGGGGAAAAATTAGTAGAAAAAGCAATTAGGAATTCGCTTTCTCGAGATGTAATGTCTGGTAATGGTATTGATATCTTAACGATAACTAAAGATGGACCAAAAGAAAAGTACCTAGAGGTTAAAGAACTGGGGGAATAGCTTTTAAAGCTTTTTTCTGAATATTCAATATTTTCCCCTAAGAATCATTAATAATTTATTATATGATTTCTTCATTTTATTATATATTAGAATCCATATAGCTGGTGAACTAATTATGAATTTAACCGACAACACTTACAATGATACTGGAGAAGTGAAAACTTTTACTAAGGATGAAATTCTTGAGATTAAAAATACATTAACTAAATTAAAATCGAGAAATGCTGATGAATCAGAAATTACTGAGTATATTGAATCAAAGTTAAATTTATCATCTATGGTTTTAGATTCATATTCTATCTATTTAGAGGAAATTACTAATTTTTTAGACATATATATAATTAATTCAGAGACAGAGATTAATTCTAAAGATTATTATCATATAAAAACGGGAATTTTAAAAGAATTAGATGAAATTATAGATAACTTACAGAATTCAAGTTCAAATTGTTCAAATATAAAACGATTAATCAAGAAAAGCAATGTATTTCTTAACAATCTACTCTCAAATATTATGGATCTACTCCGTCTAAGTAATGAAATTGCTTCTAAGGTAATAAGTTCATCAAAAGAACTTCAGAATCTATATGAAGATCAACTTTATCTATGGACTGAAATTAACAAAATTAAAAATTTAAATTTTAAGTTAAATGAAGTTCCCAAATCATTGGAAAATTGGAATGAGATTAAAGAATTATATATTTTTATTAAAAGCTTAAATGAAGTATTTGTTAAAAAAAGAAAAAAGGATAAACAAGAATTTCTATTAACTTTTCATTTTGATGAGCTTTATCAATACTTTTTATCAAAAAACGAGCAAAAAATTAATTTTTACTCTGATTTGACTTATCTCTTGAATATAAATAAGATTATTGAGAAATATCAAGGGGATGAGTTTATAAACATCTTAGAAAGGAAAGAAATTATACAAAATCTTAAACTTTTCATAAAACCTCTTCTTAAGGAGTTGATTTTAGATAAATTTAAAGATATTATTGCTGAAATTGAAAACTTCAATCTAAAAGATAAAAATGTCGACATTGACGTTAAAAACCTTAAAGAACAGAAAATACAAGTTTTTCTACCTAAAATTGTAGACTACTATATTCTAGGACTGGAAAAAAAATTTCAAGAAAAAATAGATGATGATATTGAAACTGAAGAATTTGAGAAGATAGCGAACTTTTATTACCTGAAAATAGATGATTTCTATTCAAAAGTCCAAGAAATTGAAGATTGGATCCTAACTTTAGAAAACTTTCTTGTTCCATATGATAGTATAACAGAATCATTTCGGAAAATATTTTCAAATGTAACCTCTGAAATTTATAGAAGAAAAAATGAATACTTATCCTTCATCAAAACAGTTAAAGATGAAGAAGTAAGAGTCAATATTAGAGCATTTATCAAAGGTAAAATTTCTGAACTAAATGAATTGATTAGAACTTATGAAGATGAAACATCACTAATAATTAAGGAAGAATTTCCCCAACTTACACAGATTAGGGAAATTTTAAACCGATATAGCTCAAGAATTCAGGAAATTAAAGATGAGGTTTACAAAACAGTTGAGTCAAAAAAGACTCAGGACATTGATATATATCAATTAATTAGATTATGGGAAGAAAATTTCAATAGAAAAAGACAACAATTGACTTTTCTGATATCACTTTTGATTAATAAGTTATTTAAAAGTTTTAAAGAATTACTTGACAAGGAAGGAATTTTATTTGCAACTATTACTGAAATATCTGAACAAACTGAAAACTTTGAGAAACTTCCATTAAATTTTGCATTATCTGCGTTCCTAGCAGAAAAACTAACTGAGGATGAATTAAGAGAAAGAATAGCAGAATTAAATTCTAAGATAAATCATTTGAACAATTCTTTAGGTCTTTATCAAGTGGAGTTATCAAAGCTAGAGAAAATTTTAGCAAATAGAGTTAAATTAAGTAAAGGGATTTCAGATTCAGATGTTCAATGCACAGTTTGCCATAATTATATTAATTTCGCTAAGGATAAGGTTATAACATGCCCTTTCTGTGGTAGCACATATCATTATCTATGCGTAGCTTTTTGGCTTTCTAAATATAATTCATGTCCAATGTGTCAAAACCACTTTCTTGAACCTCATTCAGACTTATTTGAAGGTCAAGAAGATCAAGAGTTAGAAAAGTTTTAAGTCTGTTTCTCTTATCTTATATTTTTTATAAAGTTAGAGATTTCATTTCCTCAAACATAGAAATTAGGACAATTAATAATTTTCAAATAACAACTTCATGGAATTTTTTATTGTATCAATTATATATTAGGAGGAAAAAAGATTATATTAAAGGATAAGTACAAACCAAAGAGTATCATAAATATACCACATGATATTAGAACATATTTGTATATTTTGGGATTTAAAGCTTTGCCTCCTAAATAGATAAAAATAGATATAGGTACATACCAAACGAAATCTGCTAACTCATGTCCAAAAAAGAATAATAAAAAACCAAACGGCTGATTAAGCGATACATTTAAATCGTACATGATTTTGATACCTGCAGTTGCCCACCAAAATTCCCAATAGGGATTTGTGATTGAATAAAAGATCCCCCCAAAAAAGCTATTCCCTTTAAATTTTTCGACATCTTGATTATTTAAATTAAATTCTACAATATAATGTTTGTCAATTACATCTCTTATAGTAAAAAATCCAAAAACTATCAAACAACTCCCCCCAACAATCCCTAATATTATTAGAAATATTAAATTTTTAAAGAGTAAGGATGCACCCCCTAGCAAAATGATTAATAAATTAAATTCTAAAACCGCGTGACCAAACACAATAAAAAAACCTGACAAATAGCCCTTATTCTCTTTGAGTGATTTATAAATTGTAAAGGTAAGAACAGGACCAGGAGTTAATGCTCCTGAAAGACCGACGATAAAGGATATTATTAAAATTTCAATCATTCTCTGAATTCAAAGAGTAAATTTATGTATATTATCCTGTTAATTGACTTAGTATCCATAGCACTATAATAACTATAATAAGGATCGGAATCGTTAACATTAAAAACCAAAAATAAGCTTTAAAAAATCCTTTTTTAAACGCTTTTACTCCATCATCCCAATCTTGTTTAGCTTTTTCTTGCCAAGTTTTAAAATCTTGGCTAATCTTATTTTTATAGGCATCCCATTGTTCTTTTGATTCAATTTTTTTTTGTTTCATATCGTTATTCCATTGTTTCACTTTACTATCCCAATCTTGTTTGATATCATTAAAGAATTTGTTAATTTTATCCTTATTTTCATTCCAAAACTCCTTGTTTTTCTTTGATTGATTTTCTAACGAATTTTGAAATTTTTGAAAACCTCCTTTAAATCCATCAATTAAGTTATTCCATCCTTTCTGAAAAGTCTTCTTATCGGTTTCTTTATGTTCAGATTCTTTTATATTATTTTCTTCACTCATATTTCTTCTTTAATATTTTTTTATACTTAAATTCAGTACATTAATTTCATATATGTACAATATTTATTTATAGATAAGATTTAGAATGAATTTTATAAAGGAATAAGAAACTTATGAATTTTAAATATCTTCAAAAGACACCGCTATATAATGCTTTTTCAGAGTTAGGAAGAAGAATATTTTTACCTGAGGGGATTTTTTATTGGTCGAGGAGAGCAAAGAAAGAAGCAGAAATAATCGGAACTATAGGTTCTGCTTATGGATATGAAAAAGATTTTATCGATGGAGGAAGCTCTGAATGGATGCCTTGTTATCTTAGGGAGATCTCAGAATATTCTAATTTACCTATGAATAAAATTGTTCCATATGCCTCAATAGGAGGCTTAAGTGAAATTAGAGAAATTTGGAAAGAATGGATAATAGAAAAGGCCAAATATGATGAAAAAGAGGAAAATAGGTTATTTAGGAGGTTAACGAAATATATAACTACTCCTGTTATAACAACAGGCATCACGAATGGAATCTATCAAAGTTGTTCTTTATTTTTAAATCCTGGTGATTTTATAATTTCACCTAATAAGAGATGGGGGAATTATGATAACATTATTAAGAAATTTATTGGGGCAAAAATTAAATCTTTCAGATTTTTTAAAGATCAAAATATTAATCTTGAAAGCTTGAACGATGCTATAAATGAAGTTAATAAAGTCCAAGAAAAGATTGTGATTATTCTGAATTTCCCTAATAACCCAACAGGATATTTCCCTCTAAAAAAAGAAGGTGATGAAATTGTATCTCTTTTACGGGAAAAACAAAATTATATTGAAAGACCTATAATAGTTTTAGTGGATGATGCATATGAGCCCTATGTTTATTCAAATGAGGCGTTAAGTAGGTCAATTTTCTATGAATTACATCAATTAGATGAGGAAGTTATTCCAATAAAACTTGATGGGATTACTAAAGAACTGTTATTGTATGGAGGTAGAATTGGCTTTATGACTTTTGGATTGAAACCAAGTTGGGTCGAGGATGATGAGGAACTAGAAAATTTAAAAGTAGAAGTTAATAACAAATTAGAAGGAGTTATTCGAGCTACTGTCTCTAACTGTAATCAATTCTATCAAATTGTTATACAAAAATTATATAATAAAAAAGGTATAAAAGAATGGCTCTTGTCCCGAGAAAAGGTTCATAGTTTACTTAAAACGCGATATGAGAAAATTAATGCAGAATTAGCAAAAATTAACAATCCTAATATTTCAGTTGATCCAAATTCGGGAGGATTCTTCCTATTTTTAAATTTAAATCCTAATAAAATTAAAGCAAATGAATTTGGAGATTATTTACTAAAGGAATATAAGGTAGGGGTAATTCCTATCGAAAAACCTGATGAAAATGTAAATGGTATTCGAATTGCATATTGTTCGATAGATCTCAAGGATATACCTGAGGTAATAAGAAGAATAAATCTTGCTTTAGATAATTTTTAGGTTAAAAAAAGGTTTTTTTTCACACAAATTTTTATAATCCTACTTTTATAATACATTTAAAATAAAATTTTGAATAAAAAATAAAAGTGAAAATATTATATGAAACTATTTCTAGTTGATCAAGGAGAATTAAAAGAAATTTCAAAGAGTATATTCAGTAGCGGGGACGTTTACTTACTCGACGCAGAGAAAACAATATATGTCTGGATTGGTAATAAATGTTCGGTAGATGAAAAAACCGCTGGAGCTGCTCAGGCAAGAACTCTTGACCAACAACGAGGTGGAGCTGCAAAAATAATTACAGTAGATCAAGGATTTGAGACAAAAGAATTCCTTAGCTTAATCTCTTCTCTGGGTGCTATGAAGATTGTTGAAAAAAATTATGCAAAAACATTGCTTAAAGATGTTACTACAGGAGATTTTGCGCAATTCCATGAATGGAAAAACGTTCTTTATCGAGTCTCATCTGAAGAATTCGAAGACATTAATGCGATGAAAATGATTCAAGTTCCCTTTTCCAAGAATTCTCTCGAATCAGAAGATTGCTTTGTTGCTGATTTAGGGAATAAAGTTTACATTTGGCAAGGAAATGCATGTACTACTACGGAAAAAGTCAAAGCGGGTCAATGGGCACGATCTATAGACGCTGAAAGGGCTGGATTGCAGCAAGAGACAATTTTTGAAGAAGGTGATGATGCCAAGTTCTTAGCTGCTATAGATAGAGGAGAAGACTACAAAGAATCTGACGCTGTTCAATTAAAAGCTGAGTCTGTTTTGGAGGGTGAAGATGAGGATGATCGAGTTGCAAAAGCTATCCAACCAGAATTTAAATCAGAAGTCAGAGAGATAACCCCAGAAGATGTAAAAGCTGAAATTTCTGATGTACGGGCTTCCGCAGCAGCACCAGGAATTCCTGGAAAGACAGATGATTCAATTATGACTGTAGAAAAAATGGAAGGGCGTAGAAAATGTCCTGAATGTGGAATGGATGATCCTCACATGATTCATGAAAGTGTAGATAAATCAAATATAATTCTTGACTATCCAAGGGTTTACGGGAAAAAATACCTTTGCGGCAATTGCGGAGTGCAATGGCGCGAAAAATAAGACTTTAATTTTAGGTTATTATTTTTTATCTTTTTTTATTAATTAAATATTGGGAATCATATTTATTTAGCTTTATTTAGGATTTTTGAAGATCTCTACGCATCAATTTAATCTTCTTTTTCAATTCAATTATTTCCTCATTTTTACTTTCAAGTTCGGTTTCCATTTTTAATTTTTCATCTTTAATATTTTGAAGATCGCCTAATATTTTCTCTTCTATTGTTTTATATTCATGAAGTTCTGAACTTGCTTTATCATAATTTTCTTTTAAAGTTATTATCTCATCATCTTTACCTTCTAACAAATTTCTTAAATTCCCTAATTCGACTTCAAACTTTCCAGTAAGATTCCCTGAAGTTCTATGAGCTTCTTCTAATTTTTCCTCAAGACGATTTATTAATTCTGAATTAGTAATGTTCTTTTGTTTTAATTCTTCCAATTCTACTACCAATTCTCTATTTCGTGAGGTTTTCTTCTCAAGATCCTTTTTCAATAAATTGAACGTTTCCTGTTGCTGTTGTATTTCTTGTATCTTCTGGTTAGCTGTCTTTAACGAATTTTCTAAGGTAAATATAGTTTTCTCTTTTTCTGTTATAATCTCATCCTTTTTCTCTAATAAAACTTCGAGTTTCTGAAACTTTGACTTTTGAATTGTATCACTTTCAAGATATTGAAGTTGTTCTTCTAACTCTTTGATCTGAATATCTTTTTCACTAATTAAATTAGTCTGCCCTGATTGAAATTCCTCAATTTGAGATGATAGTTCTTTTATCTCGTTTAATTGTTTCTCAATAATTTTCTGAGATTTATTTAATTTTTCCTCATGAATCATATTCATACTTTCTATTTCATCATTTTTACTCTCAATCGTTTCATACAATTTTTGCATTGCCTTATCTTGATTTGATTTGTCTTCTGATTGGTTTGATAATTTTTGAATGTGGGATTCAAGATTATGTATTGTTTCAATTTTTTCATTAATGACATCATTCTTATCACTAATTTCCCCGATTAACCTCTTATTTTCTTCTTTAAAGAAGTTAATCTGTTCTTCTAGATCTTCACCTACTTCTGGAACTTCCTCTTCTTCTTCTTTTTCTTCAACCCATCCAAGCTGACCTAAAGCTTCAGTGATTGATTTATCTTCTTCTTCATTTTCTTCTTGTTCATCTGACATATGAAATAAAACACCTTTCAATCTATTAAATTTTTTTATTCTTCAATTTTTTTTACAAATACATATCGCTTATCTAAAAAGAATTTTGTTATGTATCCAATAGATAAAGCAATTATAATACTTACTTCTAAGGGCGTATTTAGATAATTAGTTAACAAAAATTGAATTCCGATGTTTTCAATAGTTGTAAGAATAGCGAATCCAAAATATTTAATAAATTCTATTGAGCTTTCTCTCAATTTTGTTTCCCCTCTTTTAAAAACTATAAATTTATCCAAGAAAAATTTAATAATATAAGTAATACCAACAGCAACAATAGATCCAATCAATTCTGGCATATTAAATGGATCTATAGAACAATAAAACGTCTGGAAAAAATCATTTTCTCCCAGGATATCGCATATAGCTGGAGCAATTACCAATTGATTTAATTTTTGAATAATATAATTAAGCCCCATCATTAATACCGCAAAAATGAAATATAAGGTCATTTGCCTTTTAACATCATTTTTTTCTGTCAATTTTTACATCTCCTAAGCTTTATTAACATTTCATAATGCAAATACTGATATTCCAACAGGTTTTGGTTATATAAGTAGAGTTATCATATATTCTTATATTTATTTTTGAATACGTTCCTTCCATGAATCATTTCTTTCAGAAGAATTTGGTTTTTCTGTACTTGAATGTACTGTTCCTGAAAAATTAAATGAAATCCCAGAAGAGTGCTCACTCGGGGATACTAACTCTATAATTTCTCTTAAATAATTTTGTGAGGAACCTTCCTTACCTGTTAATCTTTTATAAAGTTTTTTTATCCCAAAAAGGACTAATGAGAAAGTGATAGAAAATAGTAAATAAATAGCGACCCATCCATTACCAAATATTAACAATGGAAAAGGTAAAAGACCACTATCATAATCTACGTAGATAAATCCAAGGATACCAAAAATACCTAAAAAAATGAAACACCGTAAGCATAACGGGACAAATTGTTTTACTATAATTTGTTTTGTAAATGCCATTGTTTCACGTTGAACTTGTACCATCATTTGTATGTCACCAACTATTTGAGCATTTCTTATACGTTCTTGCAAGTTGATTGCCTTTTCCTTAAATTCAATTATTTTATCTTTTGATAAACCTAATATTTTATTAAGTATTAACCCTAAAATTACCATACCAATGGTAATAATCATAATTTGAAGAATTACCAATGCGTTTGACATAATACTAACACCATATTAAGAAATACTTGTTTTTAATTAAATTTTGTGAATTTTTTTTTACCTTGAATATACATTTTAATTTTCTATTATGAATGGCGTCATATTTTGATACAGTTTTTTATTTACCTCAAATTGCCGTCTAAAAATCCTTTTATATATTTGGAGTAAACTGTTTTCCACCGAGTTGGAATCGATGATGCTATAGCGCAACCTAAACGGCAGTTTTGGCAGAATTCATAACTATCATGTTTCTTCATAATATCTTTAACTTGTTCTGAATAATAGATATTATACAATGAATGCTTTAATGAATTAAAACTAGATATTGGATGGATTTTACATGGATAGTGGACATATCCATCATGACTAATAAATAAATACGCTTCAGCAACATGACAACGTAATGTTTTTTGATGATATAATGGATATCCCCCAAAACCACCATTTTCAACCACTTCAATTGAAACAGGATCTGTTAGAATATTTTTATATTTTGTTCTTAATGATCGCATGATATTGGCCCATAAGGAAACATCTGGTATTAAATCGTTAACATTCTCAATACGATAACTATTTTTAGAATAATCCCTAATAATATCTTCACAGGGATATATCTCGATAGAGCAATTTAGACTTTCTGCCAGTTCACACATATCTTCTAGGTATTTTATATTATCTTTCATTACAACAGTACTAATGACTGGTTTTATTTCATTTTTATTGGCTAATTTAATAGACTCAATTACCTTATCAAAGACGTTAATTCCACGCATTCTATTATGTAATTCAGCGTTAGGATAATCCAAGGATAATAAAATATAATCTAAACCTTCTAATTTACGATTTTTGAACAGTTTAGGCAATAAATAACCATTAGTAGCAATACCATTCATAAAATCATGTACAACTCCTGTATGATATATGAGATCCGGAAGATCACTTCTTAGAGTAGGTTCACCTCCTGTAAAGGATAATGCTAACACCCCTAAATCTGCGATTTGATCTATCAGCTTTTTTATCTGCTCTGTACTCATATCCTCCCCTATAATTGAATTTGGTAAAGAGTGTATCGAACAAAAGGAACATTTCCCATTACAACGCAGTGTTAATTCTATTTGGGCAGAATATGGAACCTTTATACTTGTAAAGTTATTTAAGATAAAGTTCTTTACATATTGTATCCACTTTTTGACTCTCCACTGAGGAATTTATAGCTACACCATTATTTCTAATCTATTTTTCTATTAAAGATTTAAAGTATGATCAAGTTAAAAACCTAACTGAAATGTCATAAAAAGAAAATGTACTCAATAAAATCAAGGAAAAAATAGGTTTGATGTTAAAAAATTTGATAATAAAACATTATTACATTTGTTCTTATTCAATTCAATAGCCTGATAAAGAAAGAAGATTAGATCTCATACCTACAGTATCTATATATATTTCTTATATATTTTTTAAAATAAAAGAATTAAAAAGAAAAAGACAAATTTTATTTATTACTTTAATATTCGTACCCACATTGCTTACAGACATATTTTTTAGCGTATATCTTAACGCCGCCCATTTGGTGTAATACTTGGCTTTTGTCTTCATGTGTGGCAAATGTAGTCCCACCACACTCTGGACATACTCTCCTGCCTTCTACAGGTGGTTTTTCTTCTAATCTTTCTTCCTCTTTTTGTTTTTCGACAAGCTCAGAAGGTTTTGGACGGTGTATTTCAGTGGTTTCAGCTGGAACTGGTGTTGATGTGGATACAGTGGGACTTGGACTCGATGCAGCAGGTCCTCCTTTTAAAAGTGAATCAAGTTTTCCATTTATTTCTTCAAGCAATTTTAATACTTTTTGTTCAAATTCAGACAAAAACAATTCCCCTCCAATTTTTATCAAATAAAGTTATTTTTATTAATTAATCTAAGTCTTGTTTTAAATATTTTAGTAAATGAAAAGGATATAAATATACTATTTAAAAAAATAGCATTAAAAATCTACTAATATAAATATTCTCTTCTAAATTCTGCTGTAATTATAAAATATTAAAAGATTGTTATCCAAAATTATCTTATCAAAATCCTCTTTAAATATTTAATCTGAATCATTTAAATTTTCTATTATACTCCATTTGTTAATCAAACATATTAGAATATTTTCAGTTAATTCAACATATTTTCATAAAATTAATAATATTTTTTAGATAATTCAATCTTAAACTATAAAATTCTCAAGATTGGTTAAATTATGTTTGATAAATCTAATTGTTCTACATGTAAAAATATTGATTGTTTAACTCGATGTCAATGGATGGATATTGATAAAGAGACAGCACGAAAAGAAATGGGGAAAATAATTAATGGTGAAGATTCATTTGTCCTAAAAGATTGTGTGACCTGTTTTGCTTGTGATGAGTATTGCCCTTATGATTCACATCCATTTGATCTATTAACAGAATTGCAGGAGAAATACAATTCCTATGATATTAATCCTACTATGCTAGAAGGAGCAATTAAACAATTTGCTCCCCATGATGAAGTAAGAATAAAGGAAATAGACCCTGATAAACCTGTTCTTAATAAATGTACATTTTCTAGAATGAATGCCGAAGAGATGAAAGGTCAATTGTTTGAAAATTTGCAATATATAAGTGGGACGGATTTTTTCTGCAATTTAATGTTCCATCATATGGCAAGAGATTCATTAATAAAAGAAAGAATCCCTATTGTAATTAAAAACATTCAAAAACATGGAATAAAAGAATTTATCTGCTGGCATGATGAATGTTATGGATTATGGACGTCCTATTGTAATAGAAATAATATTGATGTACCATTCAAGCCAATTCATCTTTTTGAATACATATATGGCTATCTCAAGGATCATGAATCTGAAATAAATAAACTTAACATGAAAATTGCTTATCAACGAAGTTGTTCCAATAGATTCTTACCTGAAATTGATAAATATGTAGATGATATCTGTGAATTAATAGGTGTTGAACGAGTTAAAAGAAAATATGATAGAGAAAATGCTTTATGTTGTGCCGCTCCCTTTGCGACCCTTGGTAAAACTGATTTAGTAAGACCAACACAAAACAAAAATGTTGAAGATATGATTGAAAATGGTGCTGAAGCTTGCATATTCGTTTGCCCAATGTGTCAGCAAACTTTAGGATCGAAAGTACAGAGAAAAGGATTAAAATCCTTTCTATTAAGTGACCTATGTAGAATTGCCCTCAGTGATGAATTAGACTATAAAAAAAGTTAGAAAAAAGGATTAAATTTATTTATTTTTTTTTAGGTATTATTTTATCATTTTATTCATATACCTTACCAGCTCTCCCTCCTGGGAGATTTTCACCTAATGCTTCCCTTACAAGATTACTTAAGAAATAAGGTTCCATACCTTCAGCTTGAGCTTTACTCCGTAAGTATAGACAACAGATTGGGCAGAGAAAAACCATTGCATCTGCTCCCGCTTTCTTAGCATCAGAGATGTTCATTTTCCAATATGTATCATCAGGAGAAATAACTGCTGTGCAGCATAGTGCTCTTTCGTGATCATATTTTCTATCTACTCGTTCGATACCCAACATTTCGAATAACTCATCAAGCGTTTTATCTTTTTTCCTAAAAGCATCCCAACCTATACGGGACGCACATGGTTGCTGGTATGCAATCTTAATATTTAGTTTCTTTATTTTATCAAGATTTTCCTTCACATAATCCCTAAGATATTCAATTATATGAATATATCTAAACGGAACATCTATTCCAAAATCTTTTGCATAATGATCCAGCATCATAAAGCAATCATCATGGAAACAAATCAGATAGTTATCCTCGGGAATGACTTTTGCAATGTTATCAATAAATTTCTGAGCGTTTTCTCTAACCATGCTTGGTATTCCTGCATGAAATCCACCAATTTGACAAAAATAGTCTCCTCCTTGAAGAAGGGTTAATCCATCGAATAATTGCCCCTCGATTGACCCTGCAATTAAATTAACTGTACAAAGATTGATTATAGGCTTATCTGGATCCCCTTTTTTTATTGAAGAGGGTAATGCATTTGCCCCTCTCATTTGATTGGCTGCACGTTCACCCCCGATAAAGGTTCCTTTTTCTTCCATCCTTCTGCTGATGAGATCAAAGGGATCTGCACCATGTGGGCAATTCATTGTACAGGCACAGCATGTTATGCATTCTGATGTTACAGCAGAAGGTTCACCTCTTATTAATTTTTCAAATTCCTCTTTTGCATTTTCCTCTGAATAGTCCATATAATGACATTTTGTTAAACAAGCAATTCCACATGTATCCCTGTTACAATTTTCTTCTAAAAACATTTTTTCCTCCTTGTTCTAACTTTAATGTTGTTAATTATTAATTAATTTCAATTTCTATATTAATTCTTTTAAAAATTTCACTAAATCCATGACTTGGATATCATAATTATGTTCTTTTATTGCATCTGTGAAATTAAGCTCACAGAACGGACAAGTAGTTATCAATATTTCGGCTCCTGTTTCTAATGCTTCTTCAATGCGATTACTTGCCATTTCCAAAGCCCATTCAGAAAATCCAGCTTTTACTCCTCCTCCAGCACCGCAACATGTGGCATCTCCTTTAATTTTTCTCATTTCTTTTAAATCTAACCCTGGAATTTTTTTAATGATTTCTCTTGGTTCATCATATAGTTCGGCATGGCGACCGAGATGGCATGGATCGTGATAAGTTACGACTTTTTTTCCATTGAAATTCTTTTTAAATTCAATTTTATTTTCATCCAAGAGCCTTTTGATATATTCTGAAATATGGAGTACTTCAAATGGTAATTTATCCTCTGAAATTTCATCATAAAAAATTCTTGAGTAATCCTCTTTGATGGTTCGATAACAACCCGCGCAAGATGTAACAATGGTTTTAATATTCTTATTTTTAAACAATTCAATATTATGTTTGGCTTGATCTATTGCGATTTCTCTTTGACCTGTCCTAAGAAGTGGTGATCCACAGCACCATTCCTCCCGAAAGACAGCAAATTTGACTCCTATTTTCTTGAGAACTTCAAAAGTATTTCTAGCTAATTCTTTTTCACGATAAGACGATGTACAACCTACAAAATATCCAATTTCTGGATCTTCGGGATTTTTAAAATCGTCAGGGAGCCAAGACAACCTATCTTCATGTTTTTCAAGGTATGGGTTATGTTCTTTAGCTGTATGATTTCCGAAGTTAATTGCTTTTTCTGAGCAAAATCCATTTTTAAAGGCTTCAGCCCGAGCGAATTCAATTATATTTACTGCAAATTCTGGTCCAAATTTTCGAGTTAGGAGTTTACAATTCTCACCACAGTTTCCACATGTTGTGCAAGCATATAAGACTTTACTCATATGCTCACTCCATTCGAGTTCATTAGACATTAACCCATAAATTAACCACAAGCGTCCTCCCGTACTGAAAGTTTCAAATCTGAACTTTTTATAACTAGGGCAGTTGAAATCTATGTAATCCTTTGTGAACTTGCAATAACCACATCTAAAGCACCTGTGTATTATTTGTTCATAATATTTTAATCCCAATTCTTCTCGACTTTTTTGATTTAA
>JBHLNK010000161.1:0-3611 GCA_048941625.1 Promethearchaeota archaeon
AACAATAAGTTTTAATGATAAAGGGAAAATAATATCATTTTTATACAAAGATAAAGAATTCGCATGTCCCAACTTTTTAGATTCTTCTGTTACATTTAGTAAGAAGAAAGGTAAGAGATTTTCCACCCTAACTAATAAGATATCTATTCTAAGAGATGGCTCTGATAACTTCTCAGTATCATTAAAAATTGAAGGTAACTTTGAAATAAAAGAAGGTCAATTTGTTAATGCGGTTAAAATAATAACATTATATAGTGGAATTCCATATGTATTCATTAAAGTTAAGGTCTCACTACCAGAAATAAAAGGAAAAGCAATAAGTGAGGATGGGACTTCTAGCGTACGGGAATTATACGATATAAGCTGGAAAGAAGTGATGCCCTGTGAAATAAAGCCAAATATATTAGGAAAAACTAAACCTCTTAGAATTTGGAAACATAATTTTCTAGGCCATACGACTTATTTTGATTTAGACATGGAAGATATAGATTCAATAAATGCCGACATTGATTGTCTAGTAGCCAATATTTCTGATGGATGGATGGCATTATCAAATGGAGATAAAGGATTATTGATTGGATTTAATTCATTAAAAGCGGCAAATTTTGCTTTTTCCCCTATCAAATTGAGAGGTAATGGGTTTGGAGATATTAAAGAAAAACTCCAACAAATAAGAATAAATCCTTTTGGAACTTATTATGGTAAGATGCTTCACTATTGGACAGACGGTACTGGACATGCCCAGAAAATTGTTCCAAAAGTTACTACAACTTATCGTTCTAGTGCTCCTACATTCAGTGGAAAAACAATCTCATTTGATTTGATATTATGTCCATATTTAGGAGATGAGCCCCCTGATGAGATACAATCATTTGCTAATCATTATTCACTACCACCAATAGTTATTATTGGTAATCAAGAAAAACCTTTTCTTAATGAAAATTATTCAAAATATGATCAATCGATAAAAAATATTATCACTAAATATGATCTTAATGAGATTTTAAGCCTATCATACTTAGAATGGGTGGAATTGGTAAATAAAGAATTTAAACCATCATTTGAAATAAAGAAAGCTCGAACAGAAAATATTGGGATTGGTACAATGCTCCGAATGTTTATTGATGGATTAAAAGGAAGATAAAAATTAAGTTAAAAGAGTCGATATATTTGAATGAAAAAATGCGAGCATTAATATTCCCTGAACCTTGGAAAGTTGAACTTGTGGAAGTGGATGTTCCTAAATGTGGTCCAAATGACGTATTAGCCGCTATTTATTCTGTTGGTATATGTGGTAGTGATGTAGGGATATTTGAGGAAGATCATTGGATCATAGCTTATGAACCAGGTGGACATGGACATGAAACTGGAGCAATCGCAATAGAAGTTGGAAAAAATATTGAAAGTATCTCAGAAGGGGATCATTTAGCACGAATGGGTTATGGTTATGCGGAATTTAGTACTCACGTAAACGTTGTTGGGCATGGTAAGGATGAATTGTTAGGAGCAGTACCAATTGTAAGAAATGACCTTACAATGGAGGAAATATCGTTTGCTGATGCTGTAGGATGTGCGATAAATTGCTATGAGCGTGCAGAATTTGATATTGTTAAAGAGGATAAAAAAGCTATTGTTTTAGGATTAGGCCCTATTGGATTAATCCTTACAAAAATTTTACTCAATAATGATATAAAAGTTGCTGCTAGTGAACCTTATCATCATAAACGAGATATAGCAAAAAAATGGGGTGCAGAAGTATTCAATCCTGAAGATTTTAATCGTGCATCACATGGACATTATTCTATGGTTGATGAAATTAAAAAGGAATTTGGATTGGCTGATTGTGTATTTGAAATGGTTGGGAAGAACCAAACGCTTTTAGATGCAATTGAACTTGTCAAACCTGGATTTCGGATTGCTGTTTTTGGTGCCCAAAAATTAATGCAGATTCCTTACGTTAATTGTAGGAAAAAGGGGGTAGAATTAGTATATCCAGAAGCGATGGTTAATTCCAAGGCAAATAAGGATTATTGGGATGAAGCCTTGGATATG
This sequence comes from Promethearchaeota archaeon, assembly GCA_048941625.1. Classification (GTDB taxonomy): domain Archaea; phylum Asgardarchaeota; class Lokiarchaeia; order Sigyniarchaeales; family SOKP01; genus Loki-b32. Next base: position 2,053 of record JBHLNK010000161.1, read on the forward strand.
ATTGCTGAAAAAAAATTAGATTTAAAGAGTCTTATTACAAAGAGAATAACATTAGAAGAAGCTGTTGATGCTTTCAAATATTATGATAGAAAAAAATGGATCAAAATTATTGTAGAGCCTCAGAAAAAATAAAAAAAAGAGAAAATTATTTTGTCAAGGTTTCTTTTACTCGCAAGAAAAATGGTATTGACGCTAAAAAGAATATTGTAGCAAATACAAATACAAACGATTCAGGAATAAAACCAGTTATTACCATATATGTTGCTATTAATCCACCAACAAATGATCCTATAATTTGTGAGATTGTTCGGATAATGTTTAATAATCCGAGAAATTTTCCTCGTTCATGTTCAGGTAATAAATCTTGTGACCAAGCATTCATAGGAGTTTCAAGTCCAAGCAATCCAATAAGCGCAAAAGGAAAAATTATTAATACAAGGATTAAATTTGTATTTGAGTTTAAATTTACAAATGGCATAAATATAATTGCAACAGAGATAATTATAATTGCAAGATGTATGAATCTTCTACGACCATGCTTATCTGCAAGTTTTCCTAATACTACAGTTATTATAAACAATAAAGTAAAAGAAATTAATACCATTAGAAGTAATTCGGGTGTACTTATTCCTAAAGCAAATATCCAAATAAATAAGAAGGGCATAATAGTCGATATACCCGTCCTATATATTGTTAAAGCAAGCACAATTTTAAAGAATTCCTTGTTTTCTTTAAATTTTTGAGTATTAAAGATCTCTTTTAGCTCAGTAAAAAATTTTTTCCTAGGTGGTAATTCTTCTACTGGTTTCTCTTTAATCAAAATAAAACCAATAATTGCTGTAATTATTATACTTATCCCTCCTACTGCTAAAGTAAAAATATGTCCCGCTTGCCCAATTTCTGTACCATCTCCTGTTTCTACACCAAAAATTAGGTCTGAAACTAAGAAAGCTGCAACTGCTATTAATAATCCTGTGTTTCCTAGGATTTGCACTAGTCCATTTGCTCTTCCTCTCTTCTCAAGTTCTACGGTGTCTGGAACTAATGCTCTATCTGCGACATAATAACCGTTTGAGGTGATACCGATGATAACGACATCAAGTATAATGCATATAATGTAAGCTGTCATGACATTTCCTCCTGCCAGATCAATTGAGAAGGCAAAGAGAATCATTGATATTCCTGAAATTATTCCCATTAATAAAAAAGGTCGACGTCTACCATATTTACTTCTAGTATTATCACTAACTATTCCCCAAGTTAAATTCATAATTAATCCTACCACAGCAGAAAGACTAACCATCAAGGAAATAAAAAGTGGTGCTAGATTTAACACTTGTTCTAGATATGTATTAAGATAATTTTGCTCAAAGAATCCAAATATAATATCACCTGCTAACAGCATCCCAATTAATAAAACTTGATTACGTAAAAACTTACTAAATGTTTTTTCTCGTTTTCCCATTTATATATCCACTTAAAATTCTTTATTAAAGAAATTTTAATTTTAATTAGATTTTATAATTTAAATAGCTATTTACAGATTAAATTATGGCAAA
>JBHLNK010000011.1:0-58210 GCA_048941625.1 Promethearchaeota archaeon
TTTACTTGCATGCCTGAAATATCCCTCATGGGAATGTTAGAAGCTGAAAAAAACATGGACAAGTTTTACATGCCCCACATTCATTTTAGTCTTGATGGAAGTTCTGGTTTTGAAGGACTTAGAACAAGAATCGAAGCATTTCATGATTTAATGGTTGGCAACAAGAAAACTAATCCCTTGTTTAGAGATGTCAAGTATGTGATCCCGGATGAAATAAAAAATATATATTTTAAGCCGAAATCCAATTTTGAATATTTCGTGTCTAGTATTGAAAAACCAATGTCAATAGTTTTAACAATGCTGAATCCATCAAAGAAATTAGATGTAGGATTCGCCGTTAAGAATGGACTCGAGTTTTTTTCAAGAAATTCGTTTTTTTAGTTTCGGAACTCTTTTTAACCTTTGAGATGTTATATTGTTTTGAAAGTTTCTTTTCCAAATATGGGTAATTCGTAGCCAGCGTTCAAGAGTTTCTTCGAGTGTATGGGTGCAGAGGTGATTCTGCAAGATCCCACAAATCGTAACGATGTGAAGATTGGCGTGAAACACAGCCCTGCGTTTGTTTGTTTTCCCTTCAAAACTACCTTGGGAGATTTAGTGAACGTTATCGAGAAAAACGCGGACACCCTCGTTATGGCAATCGATTGCGGCCCAAATCAATTCGGCTTTTACCACGCGGTACAGGAGTGCATCCTTCATGATCTGTCGTAAGAAAAAAAAGTTATTATTCAGCTCAAGAACAACTAGTTCTGTTAAAACTTTATGAATGAACGTTCGTTCAATCTCCTCAGATACTTTTTAACATACTAAAGAGGGGTACACTCGTTTTTATTGAAGCTAAATAATTTTATTAATAAATAATATTGTTTAAAAGTATAATCCTTCTAAAGAAAAATCTTTTACTAAATAAATTGAGTTTATTAAAAGTTCTACTAAGCTTAAAGAAATAATATCGTTAATCTTATTTTTTGTGTTAAAATGTTTAAATATATGTCTATAATTTTTCTACTTCATCTATTTAATTCAATCAGTATCTAAATAAACAATTTTGTAAGATTTATAGTTGATATTTAATGTCGAATAAAACTCTTTCTAAGATAAATCAGCAAGCCCAACAATATTTCGAAGGATTAGAAATAGGTGCGGTTTCAGTAAAGTGGGTTCGTAGAACGAAGGATGGACAGTTCATAAGTGAAGTTATACGACATGAAGGTTCTCCAAAAGAAAAAATTAAAAATTTATTTGAAGAATATAATGTTGATAAAAATTCAAGAATTGTAATAACTGGTCAAGCTACAAACAATTTCCTTAATCTACCGTACAAATCAGAAGTTGAATGCCTAGAAAAAGCTTTATCTTTTTATAATCTAAAACCGGATATCCTTCTTTCACTAGGAGGTGAAACTTTTAGTGTTTTTCCCATGAAAGATGGTATAATTAAAAATATCATTTCGACTTCAAAGTGTGCAGCAGGTACAGGTGAATTTATTGTACAACAACTACAAAGAATGGGTTTATCTATTGAAGAGGGAATTGAAGTTAGCTTAAAAGGAAAATTTACTCAATTAGCAACACGTTGCTCTGTCCACTGCAAATCTGATGCTACTCATAAACTCAATAAAGGTGAATGCAAACCTGAGGATATAGTAAGGACTTTAATATATGATTTAGCAAGAAAGGTAAGTGAAATGATTGAAGCAGCACAGTGGCCTAAAAGCCAAATTGTGATATCTGGAGGTGTTGTATTAAATACAGTCTTTCTTGAAAATTTATCAAGTTTCCTTAAAGATTCAGAAATCATAATTTTACCTGAAAGTTCTTATTTAGAAGTATTTGGTGCTTCATTATATGCTTCTGAATTTATAGAATTATTTAGTTCCCCTGAAGATTGGTTTAAATCATCAAAATTTGAATTTGAAACTCATGAATCCCTTGAAAAGGTAAAATCTCTATTAGATTATCATGTAAAAAATGAAAATAATTTGAAAGTTAAAGGAGGAGATAAATATATATTAGGTGTTGATGCTGGTTCTACAACAACAAAAGCAGTACTATTTAATGTCTCTGATAACTCAATAGGTGGAAGCGTTTATTTAAGAACATTGGGTAATCCTATACTCGCAACTAAAGAATGCCTCAAAAAGCTTATTGATCAAGTTGGAGATAATTCTATAAAACTAATTCAAGCAGGGGTAACTGGTTCAGCTAGAGAAATGGTCTCAGTTTATATAGATAACTGTCAAAGTTTTAATGAGATATTAGCACATGCTAGATCTGCGACTGAAGAGCTTCCAGATGTTGATACTGTATTTGAAATAGGAGGACAAGATTCAAAATTCATATCATTTCTAAAAGGAGTACCCATAGATTATGCTATGAACGAGGGATGTTCAGCGGGAACAGGTAGTTTTCTTGAGGAATCTGCTTCAGTAGATATGGGTATTAAAGTTGAGGAAATTAGTGAACTAGCATTAAAAAGTACCCAACCAATAGTATTTGGAGAAAGATGTGCTGCGTTTATTAATACTGATCTAAGGAATGCTCTTCAACAAGGTGCTAATCCTGAGGATGTTATCGCTGGTTTAGTCTATTCTATTGCGGATAATTATATTTCACGAATCGTTGGTCCACGACAAATAGGAGAAAATCTTCTTTTTCTTGGAGGTGTTGCTCTTAATAAGTCTGTTGCTTTAGCTATTGCTGCTCGTTCACAAAGACATGTGGTTGTCCCATCGCATCCTGAACTGATGGGAGCTATAGGTACAGCACTTATGACAAGAGATCTTCTTAATAAGCAGATTATTCCTCAGAAAAATATGCAACTCAAGAATCTTACAGAAGGAGAAATCCAAATTACTAATACTTTTAGATGTAAAGCATGTGAGAATAATTGTGAGATTGAAAGAATTTCTATTAGGAATAAAGTTTATCCGTTTGGAGGTTTATGTTCTAAATATAAAATATTACGACAGAAAAGAGATAAAATAAAAGAAGGTTTGGATCTGATTGAATTAAGAAACCGAATGATATATGATGAATTCAAACCACAAAATTTAAAGAATCCTAAAGGTGTCATAGGTATACCAATGGCCTTGACATCACACAACCTCTTCCCCTTATATTCCAAGTTTATTAATGAACTTGGGTATAATGTTATGCTATCGAATCCTTCAAAAATGGGGAATACAAAAACAAAAGCACCAATCTGTTATCCATGTGAATTGGTACATGGAGCTGTTAATGATCTTTTAAACCGTGGTGCAGATTATATCTTCCTTCCCCACGTTATCGAACTAGAGATTCCAGATGGTTATATTCATGGATATACATGCCCTTCCACTACAACAATTCCAGATATCATCCGCGCAGCTTTTGAAAATGACAAGAATAAAATATTATCACCTCACATAGGTCTTTCTTATGATAATGTTGAAACAACTCTAAAGGAATTTGGAAGAATTGCTAGTATTTTAGGGATAGAAAAAAATATAGGTATTAATGCAGGGTTTGTAGCTCTGACTCATTATAAAATGGTAAAGAAGATGTATCACGAGTTTGGGAAAAAGAAAATTAAAAATTTATTAAATAAGCCATCTGTGATCATTACAGGAAGACCTTATGTTATATATGCTTCAGACGTCAATATAGCACTCCCACGCAAAATAGTCAGCAGGGGATACAATGCAATTCCTTCTGATTTATTGCCACCATTAAATGATATTAATCATCATAAAAGAAATGTATGGAATTTCACTCAAGAGATCAATAATGCTATACAATATGTAAAGAAGTATCCTAATTTGTATATATGTTTTGTATCTTGTTTTTCTTGTGGGCCTGATGGTACTATGTATCATCATTTTCGTCAAAGCCTTGAAGGACACACTTTTTGTTATCTCGAGATAGATTCTCATACTGCGCATACTGGTTTTGAAACTCGAGTTGGAGCATTTCTTGATATTATTGAAGAGCGTCACAGAGAAAAAAAACAAGTAGTACAACAAATTATAACTGCGTGAAAATTATGTTAGAAACAAAAGATTCCAATCTGTTTAAAATTAAGAAAGATAAAGTTGTGAGGCAGGCTCGATTTTCAGAAGATTTCAAATCCATTATTGACAGTGATAATCAGAAAGTCGATCTTGATGATCCTAGGATCGTATATGTTGACCCAGAACCCCGCAATCCTTATGGAAGGAGACTTGTTATAGATCTTTTCAAAAAATATAATCGCAATATTAGAATTAGTGAGGATACTGATGCATCTGTTTTGCAATATGCCAAGCAAATTTGTTCTGGGAGAGAATGTCTTGCCAGTGTTGCTATAGCAGGAGCCGTTTTAAAAGATCTTAATGAGAATAGAGCTGAGAACGAAATCACCATTTATCGAACACCAATTGACAATCATGGTCCATGTCAGAACGGAGCATGGCCAGTTCTTTGGGATACATTTGCGAAGAGGTTGAATGTAAAAAATGCAATATTTTGTGTTTTTCCTAAGTATATTAATAATTATTTAGGACTAAATAGAGATCTGCTAGCTTGGGAGAATATTAATTTCATACTAGGGCAATATATTATTGAAGCGAAAAATGCTTTAAGATGTGTAGCAGAAAACAAAATCAGGGGTTTAGAGTTATTTGAAAATATAACGAATGACTTTATCAATAATGTTAAAGAAGAAAAAAAGTCATTAAATACAGGGTTAATAAAATGGGCAAAAGGAATTTCAAAAATACCGCTTAAAGCTAAAGTTGAAGAAACTCCAAAAGTATTAATCTTTGGAGGGCTGAATCTAATGTTTGATCACTATCCTATTGAAGAATTTTTCCTTGAAAGAGGTATAATTACGAAGGTTGTAGATATTGTCGAGTCTATGAGCCTAATTCTAGCTGAAAACACAATAAGATATGGATTTAAAAAAGGATTTATCACACCAAAAGAGCAATTAAACGACCAATTACTAGAATTTGGTATTTTAACTGAAAATGAACGTAGGAATGCATTAAGAGCGAAACGTAATAAAAGTGCTTTAAATTTCTTGGAATCACAATGTAAAATTTTTAAAAGACTTATGAAAAAATCGGGATTAATATTTGATCCATTTATAGATTTCGTTGATCTTATTGAAGAAGGAGGTAAATATGTATCCTCAAATAGCCTAAGTGAAACACCAGTAATAACTGGAAGATTTTTACATTCTATTAAAGACGGTATTTATGATGGTTTAGTAAATTTAGGTACTTTCAATTGTCAACCTGCCATGAACTCACAAGCGATTATTCGTCCTTTAGCTAACAAAAGTGATATTCCATATGCGGCAATAGATTGTGAAGGACCTTGGATATCAACAAATCAACGTAGACTTCTTGAGACAATCGCTATCCAAGCAAAAAGAGTCCGTGAAAAAAAGAATAAAAAGTTTGAATAAACTTGCAATTTTAAACATTTGAAATATTCTATAAAATCAAATATATGTTATTTAACTAGTTTTCTTACTTATTTTGTCTTTTAACCAACCAATTTTAGTCGTTTCTATATTATCAAAATAAGGAACATAAGGTTTTATATCAAGAATAGGAGTACTATCTAAAATATCAACCTTTTTCACTTCTATTCTATTATCCACAATCTCTACAAGTTCAAATATTGAAAGTCCAATAGGATTTGGACGAAATGGTGTTCGAATAGCAAAAACTCCTTTTAATTCATCATCCAAAAAAGGTTTAGATTGAAGTGGAACAGGCGTTTTCACCATGTCAAAAAAGTACAAACAATAAATATGGGAAAATTCTGATAAATCCTTTAAACCTAATTCATAATCTGGAAAAATTTCAATCGTTCCTTTAGAATTTGACATTGATGATTGAATTGGAATACCTTTAAGAGTGTTAAATGGAGTGTGAATTACTCCTATAGGTTTAAAACATATTTCCTCTGGAAATTTTCGTTCTTTAAATCGATAAATTTCTCTTTTTGTGATTTCCATAATCTATAATAAATATGAAATAAAAAAAATGTTTGATATTCTAATTTTATACTTGGCAGTAAAAAATTTTATATACTAATTTGACAAAATAATAAACTAATCCAATCTAATTAACAAATTACATCCAAAAAAAATTGAGAGTTTTTCTAATTTTTTGGGATTATATTAGCTTTATTTGCTTCAATTAAGCATTAAATTGGAGCGCTTTATAAATATATCAAAAAAAAGAGAGAAAAAAAAATGAGAAGAAATACAAAATATATACCCCTTCTGATTTTAATATTCATCACTATCTTTACACTCTTTACAATACCATTGGTACTAGCTAATTCCGACGAACCTATCTTTTTTGAAGAGATGGTGATGATGCGAGATGGTAAGTATTTATATACAAGAGTTTATCTTCCTGGACCTGGAAGTTATCCAGTGATTCTTTCCAGGACACCATATGGTATTGGTGATCCTGGTGTAGGTCCTGATCCTGAAGATCCCGCAACATGGCCTCAAGAGATTTTTAACGGATATGCAAGAGTATTACAAGATACAAGAGGAAGATATTCCTCAGAAGGTATGGATTGCCTTTTTTATGATGATGGTCCTGATGGATATGATACAATTGAGTGGATTGCCACACAACCATGGTGTGACGGCAATATAGGTATGTATGGAGGTTCAGCTAACGGTATAACGACTTATCTAGCCGCTGGTGAAAATCATCCAAATTTAAAAGCGGTTATTTCATATGTTGCAAGTGCTGATCTATATAATGATGTAACTTTCGAGGGTGGGGCTTTTCGTGCTGATTCTATGATATGGACCTATGGGCAAACGGTAAGTGGCCTTTCACTATCACATCTACTCTCAGTCGCACCTCCTTCGGAATGGGCTACTCATCTCACAAATATTGGTACACATTTGTATGATTTATATACGCATACTTCTATAATTCCAGGATATAGTGCTCTAGATTCAGAAACGTGGATGAATCTTCCACTACGAGGAGGAGATCCCAGTTACAATATTATACAACCTTTTGGTGATGAAATATTGTCCCATCCGACCCAAGATGCCTTTAGAGATAAGCTTAATGTGCACGATACAATAAATATTCCAATACTCCATGTAGCAGGCTGGTTTGACTTTTTTTCAAGAAGTACTATTGATGCATTTGTTGATTTACAACATTTAGGCAACCAGAAATTATTCGTCTTGCCAGGCACACATGGAGGGTTAGGAGAAATGCCTTATGAACCTTATTATGAATGGTTTGATTATTGGTTAAAAAGCGAAGATACTGGTATAATGGATGAACCACCTGTATGGTACTATGGACTTGGAGATGATGAATGGCGTTATGCTGACCAATGGCCTATTGGTGATCTTGATTATACTACATTTTATATGCATGATGATGGAGTTCTTGATACTAATCCTTCGTTTGAATTTGAAGAATCACTCAGTTACCTATACAATCCAATGAATCCTGTATTAACATGGGGTGGGCGAAATCTTGGTTTACCAGCAGGATCTAAAGATCAAACTCCGGTTGTAATGGGGAGAGGGGATATTTTAAGTTATACCACTTCTCCTTTATCACAAGATCTTGAGATTGCGGGGCCAATTAAGGTGTATCTTAGTGCATCATCTGATTGCTTTGATACTGATTTTACTGCCAAATTAATTGATGTTTATCCTACGGGAGAACTTATGTTGGTTTCAGATGGTATTATAAGAGCGAGATATAGAAATTCAATGGCAAATGCTGAATTAATGTCAGGAAATTCTGCAGATGTCTATGAATTTACAATTAGTATGGGCGATATCTGTCAAGTATTTAAGGATGGTCATTCTATCAGAATTGATATTTCGAGTAGTAATTTTCCAAAGTATGATAGAAATCTCAATACTGGAGGAGAATTATATAACGAGGAAGAAGATGATATTCAAATTGCTGAAAATACAATTCACCACAATTCTGATCATCCTTCCTATTTGGTGCTACCGATAGTATCTGATGAACCTAGATTAATTGAAGGATGTGCTAAAATTAAAATTAAAGGAATGAAGTATACAGGAACAGCAGAACTTCATATATATGAAAAAGCCGTTTATTTACACTTTAATGACGAATGGATTAAATGGAATATAAAGTATCATAAAAAACACTGTAGATTAGAACTTTACCTTTGTGAAGGAAATAGCGGTCATTTAATAGTATTAAAACATAATATGAGATGTAGAACTTTTATCCAAGCAGTCGGACGGAAAGTATGGTTTAGTGCTAAGTATTAATGTAGGTAATTCACAACTTTTAATTTTTTTTTATTTATTAATTATCAGTTTAAATCTCTATTTTTGGATTATGATGATATTTAATTATTTATCTAATTTTTCAAGTAAACTTATTAGAAATTTCCATGTTCTCTCAACCGATTTAATTTCTAAGCGTTCATTGGGAGAGTGAAGTTCTTTAGCATTAGCCCCAATCGCGATAGCATCAATACCTGGAATTTTATTGATTAATAGTGTAGCTTCTAAGCCCCCATGTATTATCTTTATTTCTGGAACTTCATTGAATAATTCTCTATACCTGTTTTCAGCAATTTTTAAGAGTTTAGAATTAAAATTGGCTTCCCATGGAGGATAACTTCCCCGGAATGTGTTTTCCTTCTCTAAACCTGAAAGATCTATTAGTGTTAAGATTTTTTCATAAATATCATAATTATAATATGTGCTTAAGCTTCGATGTAGCCATCTGATTTTAATATGATCATCTTTTGTCCTGATTTTACCTAAATTTGTTGATGTGAACATCAAATTTTTAATTTTGGGATGATATGCAATAGGACCATTAGGAAAGGTATACAATAAATCAATTAATTTATTTTGAAAATTTTTTGAAAATACCTCGTAGTTGGAAAATTCTTCAATTTTTTCTATAGCTATATTCATATTAGGTTCAATCTCCTCAAATAAAGTTCTGATCTTATCGAAAATTTCATGTGTGTAAGAATTAAGGTCATCTAATTGATTTTGATTCAAATAAAATATACATTTTGATTCTCTAGGAATAGCGTTGGCAGCATCGCCTCCGTGAATTAGATGGATGTATATTTCAAACTTTTCATTGATTTTCCATAAAATATCATTTAACAATTTTATTGCATGTGCTTGTCCTTCATTGCATCTTCCAGAATGTCCTCCCTTTAAGCCAAAAACTGATAGCTTTATTGGGATAAGATTTTGTAGAGCTTGGTCGATATAAGTAGAATTCTTCTTTATTCTTGTATGAAAACCTATACCTCCCACACAGCCAATAGTAATTGATTTTGCTCCAGAATCAAGATTTATTAAATAATTTCCCTCGACGAGTTTTGGTTCAATTTTTTTAGCTCCGCCCATATCATACTCTTCGCGAACAGTGAACAATAAATCTAATCCTAATGTGTCAAATTTTAACTCATTTTCATGAATTTTTTTCATTAAAGTTAATAAATAACATATTCCTACCCCATTATCAGCCCCTAATGTAGTTCCTTCTGCTGTGATCCATTTTTCTTCATCAATATCTATAATTTTTAGCTTTAATGGATCTTTTGAAAAATCATGGAGTACACCCTCATTTTTTTCACAAACCATATCCATATGGCACTGTAAAACACATTTTATTTTTTGATTCATTTTAGTGATATAAACAGCAAGGTTTCCTATTTCATCACGTTTAGTTTCAAATCCAAACTTTTCTGCTTCAGATTTGATAAAAGATCTTATTTGATCTTCATACCTTGATCGTCTAGGAATTTTAGAGATTTGATAAAAGTAATCCCAAAAGACTTTAGGCTGTCCTAAATCTTCTAATTTTAACATTTTTATCGCCTTAAAGAATAAAAGTTAGCAATTAATTAAAATAATGTGTACTCTATCACTAAATATAATTATACTTTCAATTATTTAAAAATAGAATTTACATAGGATATTATTATGCCAGATGTTGGATATAAGATAGTAGGAACTATAAAAGAAGTTAAGGGATATTGTAATAAAGGTCATAAAGTAGGGGATGAAATAAATTTAGATTGTCATGACTCTGGAGGACTTTGTGGATTTTTTTATCATGATATTTTTCCTAATCTTATGATGCTTCAATTTGGGGGAAATTTTCCTGATACTTGGGTTGAAGACCCTGATGTATTGGAACTTGAGTGTCCTGATAGAACTAATGCTGTAAAGATTGAATTAAGAAGAATAAAACAATAATTTTTTTTTCAAAATCTTCCTGTAGGCATACCAATTATGAATAAAGAACCCAAAATCGCAAGAGACAAACCATTAACCATTCGTGCTATTTTGGATGAAAAACTTTAAGAGGCTAAGAAGTTTTCTTATCTAATTCATGCTTTTTTAATTCTTCAAACATTTTTTTTTCCCATTCAAATGCTTCTTTTTCTTCCTTCAACTTTAATTTTTCTTGTTCAAAATTCCTTATTTCCTTTTCAAAAATTATCTTTTCCTGATTAAGTTTTTCTCTTTCTGCTTCAAGCTTTAATTTTTCTTGTTCAAGTCTGTTGAATTCTTCCATTTTACTTAAATTAGGCTCTTTTATTGTTTTTTCTAGCAGTTTATTCTGTTCGATTTCTTGTCTCTTATTTTTCATTACTTCTTCAAACATCTGTTTTTCAAAGTTAAAGCTTTCCTTTTCTTCAATGAACTTTGCTTTTTCTTGCTCAAGTTGTTCTTTAGCATCTTTAAGTTCTCTTTTAACTTCTTCGAGTTTATCAAATTCAACAGGAATTTTTTTTTTCACTTCTGTTATAAATTTTTCTCTCAAGGAGTCATTGTTTAATTTTATTGTTTTTAATTGCTCTAAATCTTTAACTAAATTCTCTGAATTATTCTGAATTCTTTTTTCTGTGATTTTCTCTTCCATTAAATTAATAAAATTTTCTTCAACTTTTATAAGTTGAATTAAGTTTTCCTCTTTAGCTAGATCAATAATAAGTTTAGCAATTTGAATAGCTTCATCAAATTTTTCTTGATTATAATATGAATGACGTTTTTTTTTTAATTCTTCAATTTGTTCGGTAATTAGTTTTATTGGTGCATTTTTATCTAGCACACTTAGAAGAAATTTATTTTCTTCATTTAAAATAAGCTTTAAGTCACTCTCTTTTGCTTTTTCTATAATCTTTCTAGTAATTTCTATTAATTTATCTATCTCTCCTTTCTCAATATATTCTTGTTTAAGACATCTCAATTCCTCTATTTCCTTCTTGATATCGCTGATATTAATATGGTTCTTAAAATTAACTGATTTTTTTATTGTTAATTCACTTTTAATTAGACTTTTTCTAAATTTTTCTTCTGTCTTTCGGCTCTTAGCTATGCTAATATCATCCAACCGATCTAATTTTGATAGAATATCCTCTTTCTTTGTGTCCTTAGGTGATTTAGGATTAGTTTTCTTGTTTTCTTCCGTATTATTCTTTGTTTTAATGCTTAATTCACTGTATCCTTCCATTTATTATTGAAATTCTCAAATTTCTCTTCAAATTTTAATACAAGTAAAAGAATTTTAATAAAAACATTTTGAGATCCATGAATTTTCAACTATATAAATTTGATATATATAGAATAAATTAAGTGCTATTATATAAGGATTATAGGTCAAATCTTTAGATAAAGCTTTATGAATATCAATTAATTATAGATAAATCTGGTTTTGTTCAATCTTAAAGCTTATAATAGATTATCATAAATTTTATTAATTAGAACTGAATTTTTTAATAATACTCTCAATATTAGTATTAATCAAAAAATTATTTAAGTAAAAATCATATAAATCAACATATACAATCATTTTAACCATAATTCTGTAAATTAAAATTAGTGTTAATTCTTAATTGCTTTAAATTATATCTCTATTAGGAGTTTGACTAAAAATGATATTATCCTTTCCGAATATGGGACCAAACTGGGTAGCATTCAAAACATTGTTTGAACAACTTGATCCTTCTATAAAAGTTGTGCTTCCCGATCCTACTAATAGAGAAGCAATTAAGATTGGTGTAAAATATAGCCCAGAATTCGTATGTTTTCCTTTTAAAGCTACTTTAGGAGATTTCGTAAGTGCAATCAAAAAAGGAGCAGATACTTTAGTTATGGCTATAGATTGTGGACCTTGCCGATTTGGTTTTTACCATGCTGTTCAAGAACGACTCTTGCATGATATGGGATATAAAAATGTGAATGTAATTCCATTAGATCAAGCAGATTTGCTTGAATTTCATTGGGTTAAAACACTCCAAGAAGTTAGTGGATTAAGTGGTCTCTTTGCTTATCCTAGGTTTGTAAAAGCAGTGATTTTTTTCTTGAAAAAAACAAAACTCCTGCAAGATATCCAAACAGCTGAAGGTTTATTTCGAGCATATGAACGAAATCAAGGAGATACAACTGATGTGTTAAACAGCGTACTTAATAAATTAGATCAAGCGAATACACTCAAAGAACTTCGAAATTTTAAAAATATAATTAAGGAAGACTTTAATAAAATTGATGTAGATAAATCTAAGACTCCATTAAGAGTAGCGATATTTGGAGAGATTCATATAAGCATGGAACCTTATGTCAACGTAGATATTAGACGTAAATTTGGAGAAATGGGCGTTGAGGTACATCAAAACTTAAGTTTATGGGATTGGGTTTCACATAAATTTCATTTAAATTTTCATAGAAAATGGTTAGAACATTTATCTCATCCTTATATTCCTATGGATATCGGTGGAGAATGTCAATGGGTGCTTGGAGAGTATATTGATCGAGCTCAAAGTGGCTTTGATGGAGCCACCCACGTATATCCCTTCACTTGCATGCCTGAAGTGACCGCTAGAACGATTATAACAAATAAACTTAAGAAAATTTACGATCTTCCCATAATATTCTTCTCATTTGACGAACATTCAGGAGTAGAGGGAATGCGTACACGTCTAGAAGCATTTGTTGATTTAATGGAGTCAAGACGTAAGCATAAATTAGAAATTGAAAATAAATCACTCCATGATCATAAAATGAATTTTTATAAATCAAATGGATCACACTTTTTCCAGGAGTGTGTTCAATTAATTCAAACATGACACGGTTAATGATATGGTAGAAGTATCAGAGAAAGTAGTTAAGGAAGACGGAAAGCAAGACGCTTTCCTAGGAATTGATATAGGTAGTGTTACTTGCAAATTTGTGTTAATGGATATGGATGGAAATGTCCTTACAAGCGTATTTTTAAGAAATCGAGGATCTCCTATCGAATCTGCTAAAGCGGGTATGGAAGATTTAAGAAAAAAGATCGAGCAAGATAATAAATTACAGGAATATGCAATACGTTGTTGCGGGACAACAGGTTCAGCAAGATATCTAACTAAAGCAATTGTAGGAGGAGATCTTGCTAAAACAGAAATTATTGCACATGCAGTTGCTACTCAATCTTTATATCCTGAAGTAAGGACGATATTGGAAATTGGAGGTCAAGATTCCAAAATTATAATATTAAGAGATGGAATTATTGTTGATTTCGCGATGAATTCCGTATGTGCTGCTGGAACAGGATCTTTTCTGGATCACCAAGCAGCTAGACTCGGAATTCCAATTGAGCTGTTTGGAGACTACGCAGTAAGATCAAAGAATCCAGTGAGTATTGCAGGAAGATGTACTGTGTTTGCAGAATCAGATATGATACATAAACAAAATGCAGGTTATTCAAAAGAGGATATAATTGCTGGTTTGTGCGATTCATTAGTTAGAAATTATATGAACAATCTTTCTAAAGGGAAGGAACTAGCGGAGCCAGTAGTTTTTCAAGGCGGAGTTTCATATAATAAAGGAATCATTCAAGCATTTGAAAGACATTTGGGATGTGAAGTAATCGTTCCTAATTATAATGTTTTAATGGGGGCGCTGGGAATGGCAATCCTCGTAAGAGATTATTATTTAGATCACGGACAAGAAACTCTATTTAGAGGTCTTAATGTAGGTGATATTGAGTTTAAGACTTCAACATTTCATTGTGGAGATTGTCCAAACAATTGTGAAATTGTTCAAGTTAAGATGCCTCAAGATGAGAATAAAGTGATAGCTCGTTGGGGCAGTAGATGTGGTAAATGGGAGGTTTTCTAATATAATGTCAGAATTTATAAAGCAGTTAAAAGACTTGGGAGAAGAGTTTATTGAAACTCTTAGACACAAGACTAAGTTAAGCACAATTTTCGATTTATATACAGAAAAAGTTATTCCTTCATTTGTTTCTGAAATGGATTTAAAAGAGTATTATGAGAAACGAATGGAAGAAGTATACGATTTTATTGATAAATTATAATTATTTAAATTCTCATTGTTCTTAGAATAGTATTGAGGAAAATAAAGATTATAAGAAAATATCCTCCTTTTTAGAAATGTGAAAGATATTTATACAAGAAAGTATATTTTAGTTTTAGTATTAGCAGAATTTTAATCCAACGAAACTTCAAAATTACAAACTACTCGTTATATTAATTTTAGTTCTTTCTTGTATTTTTTTTTTTTGATAAATTGAGATTCACTACTAAAGAAAATGTAATCCATTCTATTAGAGATAGCACTTTACAAACGTCAACAACAGGTACAGCAGATTGGTACCGTACGTGGGGAAGCTTCGAAGATGAGGAATGCATGGATATGATAATAGACAATTCAGGCAACATTTTTCTCGCGGGAAATACTATAAAATATGCTGATACATATTTTGACATGTTTCTTCTCAAGTATAATAGTACTGGGGATCTTATCTTCAACAGAACATGGGGAACTGCTGACTATGAGGAGTGTTTTGGTATTGAACTAGATGATTTCGGAAATATTTATCTTGCTGGAAGTAAAGAAAGTTATGGTGCGGGAGAAAGAGATATGTGTGTTGTTAAATATGATAATACAGGAGACTATATATGGCAATGTACTTGGGGCTTAGAATATAGCGATGATAGTTATGCAATTGCTTTAGATTCTACAAGTAATATCTATATCGCAGGAGGAACGGAAAATAGTACTGGAGATTCAAATGTATTACTAGTAAAAAATCCTAAATCATTAGTTTCTAATGAAATACCTGGTTATGAAGTAAATTTGTTATTCATTATTATTATAGTTGCTTTTATTAGCATTATATCAAAAAACACATTATCTAATAGAAAATTAAATAAAGCGAGATAAATTTTCAATGAACTGTTTTATTTCAATACGTATGTTTTTATAATTTGCTTATTTAAATAAAAATATATTTCAGTAAATAGTCATTGAATAAAACTGAATCTATCAATGAATTAAGTAAAAAGATGAGTAAAATGAGTGAAACCAAAACACCAGAAATAAAAGATGAAGGGGATAAGTTGAATCCAAAATTGATAGCTTTTGACGTGCTTTATGGTGCAGTTAAAGGACTAAGCGGGTTATTTTTTAAGGCGTTTATGGATTTACAAATTGAGGGTCAAGAAAATATCCCTCTAAGAGGAAAAGCTATCTTAACAACGATAACACCAAATATAATTCGAGATATGTTAATCATTGCCCAAGTTTCAGGTCGAAAAATTCATTTTATGCTCGATCCGAAGTTGATGAAACATCAAATTATGGGTCCTATTTTAAAGAGTCTTGGAATGATTCGAGGAACTGAAAGTAAGGAGGACACTGAGCCTATTGAAAAAGTTTTCGAAATCTTGAATGAGAAAGGTGATCTTGTAGGCATGACTCCTGAATCTAGGCATGATCATGAAGTACAGGTGAAATCTATGGCCGCAATTATTAAATTTGCAATTGCCGGAGATGCTCCAATTATACCAATTGCCATATTCACACAAAAAGCTAAAATTCTAAATATGTTTACTGGTGATGGTATAAAAGTAAAGGTTGGGTCACCACTTCACATCGAGAAAAGATTGAATAGAGAAAAACATCGAGCAGAACGTTATGAACTTGCGGAAGATATAATCAACATTATTGAATCGCTTAAAGAAATTCCTGAAGAGGAATAAATTTAAAATCCATAATTTATATTTTTGAAATTTGTTTTTTTTAGAGTCGAAATATCTAAAGATGGAATTTAGATAATTTTAGAAAATTTCTGTATATTAAACTAATATAAAATTAATCATAAGAAAAATTGTGAAAATAAACAAGAGTAAAATTCCATCTTGCCAATAAAGAGATTGTTTCTGGGATCTCCAATTTAAATAAAAAATTATCACTAACAAAGCGAACCAATTCCAGAATAAAAACCATGAAATGCTTAAATTCATTATTATGATAGCACTTACCCCAAAAGTTAGTGATAAATTCCAAAATACTTTTCCTATCATCCCTCCTAATCCAATCTCCATACTCTTTTTTTTTATTGATTTGAAAACTAAGGTTAACTCTTCGACATTAGTTACAAACGCTATTATGACAAAACCAAAAACAGTTTCAGGGATATTCGTAAGAATTAACATTTGTTCTGTTGAAAAAATGAGTAATTCTCCACCTAATATTATGAACATAAAGCTAATAAAAATGTTGGCAAATTTTTTTATGTTTTGTTTTTTTTGAGATGGGATATATTCACTATCACTTTCTAAGGTGCTTTCTTTAGAGATACTAAGTATTTTACTTTGATTGGATAAGACACTTAGATTTCTTATTAAATAAGTAAAATATATACAAATAGCGGATATTCCAATAATTATTAAGCCATAATTGAAAAAGAATCCTAATAAGAGTAAAAGCATACAAGTATATAATAATAGAAAATACATTTGCGGTATAGATTTAATTTGAATTTTATAGAATAGAGCTGGTATCGAAAAGCTAACAGTTAAAGCTATGATTGAATTTCCAATAACGTTACCTATTGCAATGTAGGAAAGACCATTCACAGCAGCAATAATAGAAGCAATTGATTCTTCTGGATCAATACCTACTATTAAAACTCCAATAATAAATGGAGATATACCATAAATAATACAAATTTCTTTCATGTTATCCAAAAAAACATCAGCAGCAAAATATATAATTAAATAACCAACGATAAAGAAAATAATCCAAATAACTAAAGCTATCATTTGAGTCTATTATTTTTCATTCCAGTGTATAAAAATTTGAAATTTAAAAGCCTTACCTTTATATTCACCATCAGAAATGGCAGAAAATTCAAAACCATTATGTTCATGCCAATAAACCGAAGCTTTATTAAATAAGGGTTTTTCAACTATAAATGCAACTATAGGAGTATCCAATTTTGACAAAGCTTTGTGAAAAATGAGAGTTGCAATACCTTTGCGTTTATATTCTGGCAGGATACTCACCTGGTCCAAATAAGCGAATTTTTTATTCTCATTAAGGAGTAAATCCTCAGTTCTTTCATTTTGAAATGAAAGGTCTCCTATAACATCTCGTACTTCCACAATATTAATTTTATTTCTGTGAATACTGGCAAAACCAATGATTTCACCATTGTTATTTTTAGCAATATAGATATCTGTGTCAAGATTATTAATTAGTTGCTTATAGTATTCGATATCAACTTCTTTTCTAAGAAAACCCTCATTTTCTAATTCCTGCCTTTGTTCTTGAGAAATTTTATCAATATCTCTTATTTCAATAAGATTTTGTTTGAGAGCATTAAGAATTCCCTTAGAATCTTCTATCCGAGCAATTTCAACGCTTATAATGTTATTTTTTTTCATTTAAATCAACCGTCTTATCAAGATAAGAATAGTGTTTTGACTTTTTTTAAATAAAATATTGATATTAGTTTTTAATAAAAGGAGATTATTTTAAATTTTTTAGAAACAAAGTATATAATAAAAATTTTTAAAGGGAATATGGAATGTATTCTAATTTGGAAGAAGAATATACTTTTAAAGTTACTCTAGTATTCTGGAAATTCTATGAATTAGGGGTTTACTTTGAATTACCTGAGGTAAGAAATTATTTAGAACAAGAAGGATCGTTAAAACTTTATAATAGGTATCACTGTCAATTGAAACACCCTGTTACTGGAGAAAAATGTCATCAACCATTGAAATGGATCTCTAGTCAATCTCATCACTATGCACCAGTTTGTTTCAAAATTACTAGATCAGAAAACTTTTCATGTGCTACAAATCCTAATATTTCAGGGAGAATTAGATTAGAAGGACATATACATTATGGATCTGTTCTTGTTATTCATTGTGAGCTAATATTTAATAATTACCACTCTATAGAGGATTTTATTGAAATATCACAACCCGTAAATATAATCCTTGAAAGTACCTCAAAGCCTATTACTGAGAAATTTATTGAAATAAGAGAAAATATAATAAATTTACTTAAAAACGGTAACTTTCCTGATAAACCGAAGTTAGAGTCAGTTTTAGAGCCTTGGCACCATACTTGGATAATATGGGACGCTAAACCTGACTTTAATAGAACTGATTATCGTTTTGTTGGAGAAGAAATTGGAAAAAATGCTCATTATTCTATTGGTCTTACACTGAGGACTGACAAATACCATGAACTAGACCCAGTAGCATATAGAGATCAAATCAATCTCAAAAATCTAAGTCCATATAAAGATGAGTTTGTAATGATAACCCACGCAGGAAATGTCGTTATTCCTGGGCCAGGGTTATTAGATCCTGATTCTATGAAAAACTTATTTATTGATACGTTATTTGCCCCCGAAGTTGGTAATGTTCAGAGATTCCTCATTTTAATGCATATGGAAAATATATTGGTTGTGGCTGAGAAATTCGATAAGATTATTTCAGAAACTAGGGCTATGGAAGAAAATTTAACTTTAAAAGAAAAGATCGACAAATTAGAAGAGTTAGAAACGGAATTAAATAGAATTATTCTTGAATTAAATAAAGACATAATTATCTCAAAAATTACTAGACTCTTATTTACTAGTACTTTTAAAACAAGCATGTTTAATGAGCAAATAGATAAATTAGATGGATTTACATTCTCAAAAGCTACTGATGAGGTTATTGCAAGAATCAGAAAAACATTAAATAGGCAAAGAAATACTCTTAATACAAAATCTGCTGCTATTGAAAATAAATTTTTAGCTATCCTTAATTACCTTGCCTTGTTTGAATTAGCTACTTTAGTTATTTCTTTAGCTTTAGGTGATATTACTCAGGATCTTCCTTTCATTGGCATAATTCAGATTGTTGTTGCTTTGTCAATTGTTATAGTAGCAATAATATTATTAAGAATTCAAGAGAAGAAACTATAAGTATGAAATTCTCTATTCAATTATTCAAAATACTATGTAAGGATTTTTAAAATGGTTGATTTTATAAAAATTAAGGGAAGTCCTGCTGAGAGAGCATTTCAACAAGGAGAACAATTAAAAGATAAAATCCATAATATGTTTGATATTGTTTTTCATTCTAAGATGTTCTCAGAAGTCACCTCTAAAATTATACCATTAGGAGTAATTAAACTTGCTCTTGGTATTATGGGAAAAAGAAATATTAAAAAACCTTTACAAGAATTACTCCCTAATCAACATGAGAAGTTGAGAGGATTAATTGAAGGGGCTGCAATAAAAGAAGGTTTAATTTATGGAGGTCACTTTATTGAAGTAATGTCAGGAGATCCAAAGTCTCTTTATAAGAATCCTCCAGTTCAATCCTGTTCTATGATATTCGCACTTCCTCAGGCAACTTCAGATGATTCAATGATTTTTGGGAGAAATTATGATTTTCCAAATGTACTTCAACCTTTTCAAGTAGTTCGTGAAGAAATTCCAGATGAAGGTTTCAAAAACTTAAATTTCACTCAGTATCCCTTAGTAGGTTGTCATATGGGGTTAAATGAAAAGGGATTAGCTATTGGTTATAATTATGGTCGTTCTTGGAAAAAAGAACCACTTGATTTTAGATTAAAGGGCATTCCTGGCACATTTTTAGTCCAAGAAGTCTTGGAAACTTGTGGATCAACCCAGGAGGCTATTGATTTTATTACCAAATTTCCTTATAGAGCAAATGGCTGTCATTATGGCCTTATGGATACCTCTGGAGATGTGTGTGTAATTGAGACTACCAGCACTCGTCATTCTTTTCGAAGACCAAATGATGGTATATTAGCACATACAAATCATTATCAGACCGAAGAACTCAAAGATGCTAATTTACCGGATTATGTACGATTTAAAATGGATGATATGGATATAAATCCGATAGAATCTCCAATAAGACGTTATAAAAGAGAAATTGAATTATTAAAGAATTATCATGGCAAGATAAACATTGAAATTTTCAAGAAGATCTTAAGTGATCATGATAATAGAACCCCTGATGATTTTACAGTCTGTACGCATGGTCCCGCAGCAGGAACTCTAGGTTCAATTATCGTTCTACCACCTAAAAAGGAATTTTGGGTTACTGATAATCATCCATGCATATCTAATTATGAAAAATTTACTTTATGAGAATAAAAAATATTAGAAAAATTAGATTTAATATCTTGTTCTTGTTGCTTGAATTCGAAGCTTAGCTTTAGTTTTCTCTTTTGCATCTTGAAGAACGACATATTCTGTTTTTGATGGTAGATTTATTTCAAATTCTTGCTCAGCAATAGTATCATTTCTTTTCATATGATCTTGTTCTCTTAATATAACTTTTACCTTTGCGATTGCTGGTTTATCTACTCGAACAGTCTTAAATTGACTCCAAAGAGACATGTCGGCTTTACTGGTGAACTCCTGGTTTCTTTGTAATTTTATTGTGCCCTTATTCGGCCATCTGGCCTTAAAAGTCTTCTCGCCATCTATTTTAAAATAAAATTCTCCACGCCAACCCATTATATCATAATCTTTTAATGTTTTTAAGCTCATTAATTCAATGCTGATTAAATATCGTTCTTTCTCTTCTCCAACTTGATCTTGTTCGAAAGATTGGTCTTTTGCGTAGGTCTTCTTAGATCTTGCATCTATTGCATCATCTGCGAATAGATTTTGCATAATAACGCCTAGGCAGCTTATTTTCACCTCATTTTTATTTTTATTTTAGTTATTTTAACTCTAGTAGAAATATTCTCTATATATGTTTTTTTGTTAAATGGAAGGTTAATTTTACATTGATAATTAATATAATCTCCACATATTAACTATATTTATTAATAGAAAAACAGATCTTTATATTAATTCAATTATTAAATACTAAAAAATTCAAAGTGTATTATATGTTATTTCAAGTACCATTAGAATTCCACATATCTGGTATTTTTGGTTTTTTAACTGTCGCTATAGCTTGGTTATATGGCGGGATTGTGCTCTATAAATATGTCAACAAAAGACAAAAAGTTTTATTGTATTTTTTTCTAGCAATTATCTTCACTATGTCTCCATGGTATCCAAGTGGGTTGGGATATATTTATTGGGTAATTACAGGTCAAGAAATCATTTACCCTGTTTATGTTCTATTAGGTACAATAACTGTACCAATCGCTTTATTGTCTTGGATTCAGATTTATATGCCTGCTTTGCATCAGAAATGGAAAGGTGTAGTTACTTGGATAATAATATGTTTTTCAGTAGCTTTTTATATCTATCTATTTTATTTTCTATTTATCGCACCAGGAGCTCCTGTAGAATCCTTAATAGGAATTAAAGACAGTGTTATAGATATTTCTTACACGGGATTGGTATTGGGATTTCTTGCTTTCTCTCTTCTAGTAAGTACTATAACTGGAAATGATTTTGCTATAGCCTCGTTAAAGGAAAAAGAAGATCCTGTATTGAAGTGGAAAGGGAGGTTTCTACTATTATCATTCAATTTTTTTGCGATAGGGGGTATTGGAGACGGTTTCTTCCCATTAAATTCCGCAACCTTGATAATTTTTAGGACTTTTATGATGCTATCAAGTACTTTTTATTACATTGGGTTCATTTTGCCAGGATGGGCAAGAAGACTTCTAAAAATAGATTGAAAATTTAAATTATTTTATTCTTTTTTTTCATAATTTATTATCAATACAGCAACTAATACTATTATTCCACCGATTATGTTCCATAAAACAATTGTCTCACTCCGTTGAAGCAATATTGAGAAAATTAAGGTTATAAACGGTTCTATATATAAAAAAGAAGACACTTTTGAGGATTTCATAATCTTTTGAGCATTTTGCCAAATATAATAACCCAAAACGTAGCAAGCAATTCCTAAATATAAAGCACAGGAGAATAATAAACTATTAAAGAAGTTTTCGAAGAAGATTATGAGTTCTCCATTTATCAAGACAAAAATGAAAAGTTCAAGCGTGCCAAAATATGCGATATATTTATTCATAGTTATACTTGATTGTGTTTGGGTAATTTTTTTTGTGACAGTAGAATAAATTGCCCATAGTACGGGAGTTAGTAAAGCAAATAAGTAGCCAAGGAAATTAGGAGAGTTAGGAGCAAGTATAGTCATATTACCACCCGTAACTAAGAGAAACCCTCCTACTGTAGCAATTATAAAACCTAAAATTTTGAATTGGTTCATTTTTTCATTAAAAATAATCAAAGCTAGAATTGTGATTATAACAGGGGTTATTAAACAGACAAATAAAGCAGGAAGAGTGGGTCCTATTATTAGAATTGCTGAATATTGGGCTAAGAAGAATACTGAAATACCAGTAAAACTCGCGATAATCATTAATATCCAATCTTTTCTTGAAAAGTCATTTTGATCATGAACCTTATTCGTAGAATTCAATTTTTTATTTTCTTTTTTTATTTTAGAATAGATATCTATAATTAAAAAAGTAAATGAAGCCACTATAAATCGATACAACGCGATCGATAAAGGTGGAATAAATTCAACAGCAATATCAACAATAACAAAAGAAAAAGCCCAAATAATTACCATAATAAGCAATTCTAGATAGATACGTAGCATTTAAAACCAAAGATTAATGAGTTAGTATTTAGAGATTCTATAAAATGATATATTAAAATAATTTAATAATAGAAAATTAAATAAAATAATAATTATTTATGGAATGGAATTTATTGAAGGAAATACGATATGGATTACGTATTGGATTCATTGGTGAAAAAGGTCTTATAAGAGAAATATTCTTAGAGAAGTTAAGTAAATTTGCTTTAGAATCTGAATTTTCTGATGAAGATTACATATTTAAAATTCTTTTTAAACAAATTCCAATTAAGATTAAAGTTTTTATTGCTGAAACCTTTGAAAATCTATTGTATAAAGTTAACAAAATTAAAAAATTGGATATCATAATTATAACTGTAAATTTACATAAAATAGAATCACTAAATAATTTAAATAGAAAGCTAATTGATGATTTTAATAGTCAATTTTTATTTAATGGTTTATCTGTTTTAGTTGGAATGGATCTTGAACAAATATTTCAAAAAATACTTTCTAAAAAATACAAAATAAGTAGATTTCAGCTAGAAAAAATAGCTAAAGACTTAAACTTAATCTATTGTTATGAAGTTTTTAATAAAAATAAGGATATTGATGAGATTTTTGATAAGCTGCTAAATGATTTTATTATAAGGTTTCAATATTCAAATAGAGACCTTTTTGAAAAAGCAAAAGAATATGGAAAAAGACTTATAAGTTAAATTATCAAATTAATCCCTATTAATAATAAAATTTCAAAGAAATAATAAAGAAAATCAAAAAGTTATAAAAATAATAAGATACAAATTAAAATATATTTAATTAATAAGCTATTATGAAATATGGTAATCAAAATGGGAGAAGAAACAAACGGTTTATTAACTATTGAGAGAGATGAGGGACGGAGAAAATGTCCTAGCTGTGGCGAAGAAAACAAAAATATGATACACGAATCAACAGATAAAACAAATATAATAAGCGATTATCCTAGAGTTTATGGGAAGAAATATAGATGCGGTCGCTGTGGCCAAGAATGGCGAGAAAAATAATATATAGTAAAGATTAATAATTTTATTTTTTACTTTTTATACCCTTTACATGAAAATACGTTCTACTAATACTAAAAATAGGTTAATTTCTAAAATTTTAAATTATATTAGTTCAGATTTATTATATTGAAACTAATAAAAAGGTTTACTATTAGTTCTAAATTATAAAGGGTTAAGGTTTAGAATGGATATTGCCAGATTCATACAAATTTACATTGTTCAAGGCTTATATGCATTTTTTTTCTTGTATATGGCAATATTAGTACTTAAAAGAGGAAGAAAAAAACTCAATCTATATTTAAGTTGTTTTTATCTCTCAACCACTATTGGGGGAGTAATTAATATGGTTTATGCTACGGTTTTTAATGAAATTTTAGTTTTTGTATTACATTTCATAACTTATTTTCTTTTTTGTTATTCTATGGTTTTTCTTTTAATTTTTGTATTGATCCTTGTGAATCCCAATAAAAAGATAACAAATAAGCTACAAATTTTAATCTTAATTGTTTTTGGATTATTGATTTTAGGGATATTACTAATTCCTGGAGGAATAGAAATTAATGGAAGTACAAATTGGAAACCAGTATGGAATTGGAATTTTTTATTGTATTCTGTTATCGTATGTAGTAGCCTTATAATAATTCCAACTGTCTACCATTCTATTAAAATTTACTTTAGATTTGAGAATGAGTTTCTTAAAAGGAAATGGAAATACTTTCTATTTGGAATTTCTGCTTACTTCTTTTTATATTATGGTACCTCTCTTTCAAATACTTTAAATGATAATACATTTCGGTTGATATGGTCAATTATTTCTTTACCTACACTTATTTCACTATATTTGATTTATTTTGGTGTAGGTCGACAACTAGGCTAAATAATCGATTTTACATCTAATTTGTATTAAAGTGTTGATAATCGAGAAAAAACAACAATAATAAATATAAGATAATAAATAAATACTATAACACTTTTATATTGTAAAACAAATCAATTAATTTAACGTGAATTTTTATGGTTTTGTATCAATTAGAAAATCCGATGAGAATCCTAACAATATACGTTGCTCAAGGTTTGGTTTTTGTGGTATTTCTTTATTTAGCGTATCAAATATTAAAACGAGATAGAAAGAGATTAAACATAATATTCTCAGGTTTTTACCTATTTGCTTCCCTCGGGATTCTTTTTAACTTTATATATGGACCAATTGCTAATATTGAAGTAGTGCTTATTTTGAACTTTATAACTAATTTTTGTACATTTTATGCACCGATATTTTTCGTGGTGTTCAACTTAATTCTTTTGAAATCAGAGAAAGTAATTAATACAACAAAGCAGTTATTGATTCTAATAGGTTTTGGGATTTATATGTTTTGCAGTATCTTTTTTGTCTTAGCAGGACCAGAATATGGGGTTTACTTTAATGTAGATTGGGCACCTGTTTGGGCATTACCATTCTTTCTATATATCGCACTTGGTGTGACAGTGTTTGCAATAATACCAATTTTATACTTCTCTTTTCAAATTTATAATAAATTTGAAGACCAGCAGTTACAAAAGAAATGGAAGTTCTTTATTTTCGGTATTTGTGCTATGATAATATTTATGTACGGAATTTTCTTTTCGAATCTACTAGACATTCCAATAGTAAGAACTATGTTGGGTATAGTTGGTATAATCTTAGCTGTTATTGGTGGATATTTAATGTATAACGGAGTAGGAAGACAATTAGAGAAATAAACTCCTAATTTTTTTATTTTTATCTTCATTTTTTCTACTTAAATTTTATTTTAACCCATTACCATTATAATATATAATTAGATTCAATTTTAGGAACTAAAACAATATAAACAGTAGCCCTTCTAAATCCTTAATTTTAGTGTGTGTTATGATCGAAGAATTAATCAGAGTAAGAGGAATTGGCCCAACTGCCGCTGAACGTTTAATAAACGCAGGTGTAAAATCAATTGAGGAGATCGCTAAATCTAATCCTGAACAACTGGCATGGATAAAAGGAATTGGAATGGTTTCTGCTAGTAGAATAATTGAAAATGCAAATGAGTTAATTAATTTAGAGAAAGGAATACAAAAAGTACTTAATTCAATTAAAGAAAATTTTGCGAAAAGTTGTCCTAAGTGTGGTGGAGATTTGAATGAAAGATTAATAATTTTGGGGCCAGAAAGGAGAATAAGGGCTAATCAATGTAATTTATGTAAATTTTATATGCCAATTTAATTAATCAAATTAGAAATAAATTGTCTAAGTTCTTTTTATAATATTTGTTCCTCCTAGGATTACACACGAAGCCAAAATGAAAAGAGGAAAATATAAGATAGTAGATATAACGATATAAAAAGAATTCCAACTTTTCTATCTATTTTCCTTCTCATTGCAATCGCTGTAAAGACTATGAAACTTGCAATTAAAGTATATAGAACGGTAGGAACAGCAAGAGAAGCGGTTAAATAATTTGGATTTTGATTAAAGACAACATGTCCAATGCCAATTGAAAGAGTTGAATCCACAATACAAGAACCTACTATATCACCTATCGCTATTTGATGATGGCCTAATCTTAATGCATTAATATCAACTGCTAACTCTGGAAGAGATGTACCAACTGCCACTACGAAAAAACTTATGATATATTCATGTACATTAAAAACACTTGAAATGACTATGACAGATTCAACAATAATAAAGGATGCTATTGTTACTCCTACAAATCCTAAAACAGCTAATAGAAGATGAAGTTTTTTGCTTTTGGGTGTCTCTATTTTTTCTATCATTTCCACCCTTTGTAATATACTCTCCTTATTCGCATTATAAATTAACCAAATATATATTCCTAAACATCCAACCATTAAAATCCCATCTAGTCTAGTAATATAACTTTTTTCTATAATAGTAAAGATAAGGATTAATGACAGAATTTCACAAGCTCCTAAAATAATTATATCTTTTCTATGAATATAAAACATTCCAGAAACTAATGGTAAAATACCAAAAACTAAGGTAAGTTGAGTTAAATCTGAACCTACTGAATCACCTATATCAATATCGGAATGTCCTAAGGCAACTGAAGTAAGGGAATTAAAAATTTCTGCAATATCAGTCCCTATAGACACTAAAGAAACTCCAATTATTAATGGTGAAACCCCGAGTGCTATAGCAAGAATAGCAGAATGCTTTACAGCTTTTAAACTCGAATATATGATAAGAGCAATTCCACCAATAAGCCCAAAAATTGCTAATAAAATGTCAAACATATTTCTAAAATTTTTCCTCGATAAATTATTATTTCCTTTTCAATTTTTAGTGTGGAAAGGGAATTAATGATATTTTTACTGTTTCTATGCTAAATAGTTTTAAAAAAGATAATATGAATTATTTGAATCTCTAAGTTGCTATCTTCCATATCCTATAATGGTAAAGGTATATATAAAATTATCCATTTTTTATCCCAAGTCATCCATATAGAATCCAAAAAAAGAAATATTATTAAGTAAAAGTAATAAAAAATTAACTAATGGAAAATGAAAAACATGAATTTCATATTTCTATTGAAAGTGAAATTTATGATAAATTAGAATCTATTAGAGAGTATTACGGAATTAAAAATATCACTGAGATCATAAGATTTTTGATTACTAAAGAATATAGAGAAATCAAGCATTCTAATTAAAAAGATAACTCAAATTTTATGTATCATTAGTTTTTATTAGTAATAATCATTTACAAATTTTCATTTTAAAATTTATTTAATTACACTAATATACAAATAATGAAAAAAAGAAAAAGGTCATTCTTAAGAAAAATTGTTATTTTACTTGTTTTTTTAATATTGTCTCTTACAGGTTTATTTGTAAATAAATCAATTAGCTACATAAGGTATGAACGTGTTCAATTTAATTCTGCAGGGGCAACACTCTTTGCGAATTTGTATTATCCGACGAAATCACTAACTTTTCAATCAAACCGGCCATTAGTTATTTATTGTCATGGAATTGGAAGCCAGAGAGATTTTGATCTTAGAATTCCAATTGAATTGACTAAACGGGGTTTTTATATCGCTGCGTTAGATTATCAAGGTCATGGAGAAAGTGGGGGAAATCTTAATAATATGGTTCCAGGTGAAAATATTCCTGCAATAGCCCAAGATTGTTCAAAGTTATTAGATAAGTTAGAAACGATGCCTTTCTACTCAAATGTTAATACAACTCAAATAGGATTGATTGGACATTCACTTGGAGGGATGGTGGTACTAATGAATCAAGCTTTGGATGTTAGATTTAATGTTACCGTAGCTTGGGCACCATTAGTAGATTTTGATCCAGCTTTGTTAGGTATTGTTGAAACTGATGATTTTCTTGATTATATTCCAATAAATTTGATGAATACTTCAAATACTAATAATCTTTTAATTATTATGCACGTTAATGATGAAGTTTTGAACTTTACTAAAAATGCCCTACAAGCTCAAACCTTAACAAACTGCACTGTGATCCCTATAACAGAACCCTTATTAGGTGGCGGGCATCAACTCTTTTCAAATACTGTTATAATTGAATCTATCAATTGGTTTGAGGGTAAATTCTTTAACTCTGAGTCTATTAATGGTCCAATCACAATTACGTTTATGACGAATTATATATTTCTTTTCCTTACTTTAGGTTTATTAATAGGAATCATACTTTCTATTATCTCTTATTCAGCAAAGTTTTTTTCACTAAATACTGATATGGAAGATGTCATACAAACAAAAAAGAACAAAATTATCCAAAAAATTAAGCATGGATTTAAAATTGGTAAGGTTTTTTTATATTCTGCGGCTTTCATATTGAATTGGGTAATATTTAATTATTTTTTTGGCCTTCAAGGTATCTTCACTGCCTCACTACTTATTACTCTTAGTTATTTAATTAGTAATTCAGTTGTAAGAATTAAAAACATTATGAAAGTTGAAAATAAGACTAATTTCAAAGATTTAATTATCTCCAAACTTGGCTTAAGACATCTCTTTTATACGGTTTTCTTAACAATTTACTTTCTTGTTATTTTAATATTTTTTTCAATTTCATATCCATCTCCATCATTACCTCCTTCTCCTTTTCTAGATGGTGCCTATGTCATAATTATTTTAATATTGATTTCTTGCGCTGTATTATCATTTTCTTTTGGTTATATTCTTTTTTATTTGGATAGAAAAGATGAAATAAAACTGGAATTTAAATTGAATTTAAAACAAATAAAATTCCAGAATAAAAAGTTTTGGAGAGCCTTTGCCTATTCAATATCATGTTCTATGTATTTTATTATAATCTATTTACTATTTTCATTTTCTTATCCCTTTGGATTTATGTGGCCTTCAAATTATATCAATTTAGTTCTTACAGTAATTGCCTTCCCGATTTTATTTTCAATGGAATTATTATATAGAAAACTCATTTATCCCAACCTATCTTTTCTTAACGAAAAAAGTAAGAAAAGGATAATTATAATATTAGCAATTGTCATTCAAATCAGCCTTATGTTATTAACTTCTTCCTGGTCATTTTTTCCATCAGTAGTATTTACTTATTTTATGTTTTTGTACATTATTATACAGAATACCTTGATTTTCGAAAATACTAGAAATTTTGGGGCAACAGTTCTTAGTTCTTTCAATATTATACAAATATTTTTCTCGGCTGTTATCTCTAATGCTTTAGGTTTAGGTTCAGCCTTAAGTTCATTTGTAGTGATATAATTGAAGTTTTTTTTAAAACAATTGAAATTATTTGAATTCTACAAAAGATTATTAAAATTACGCTTTATAAGCCCTTTTATATATTCCATTTTTGGAGGGTTGTGTTCTTTAATTTTCTTAAGAAGCAGTTGAGCTTTTTTATTATCTGGATCAATTTCTATTAAATAATTGCAAAAATCTAAAGCATTTTCATAAAATTCTACTTCATATGCACTCATTGTTAAATCGAATAAAGCTTTCTTATCATTTGGGTTGACTTCTCCAACTACATGAAGATTTTCATTAAGTTTTATATAACCATTGATATTTCTTTTAACTTTATTGGCAGGTTTTATAATTTCTGAATGACCTTCACATACTATATCAATATTTAGCTCTAATAATTTCTTCATTGATTTGATATATTCTTTTAAATTGCTACCTTGACTATCAAGTGCTGTACCTGGGAGATCTCCTCCGAAAAGCAATCTTTTTTTTCCTACTTCCAAAAGATAAGCTAAGGATCCTGGAGTATGTCCAGGTATATGAATACATCTAAATTCATAATTTCCAAATTTTAGGATTTCATTATCTTGATTGATTTTTTTTGTCAGTTTCACAGGTTCAAATTCATAATTCGAATAATATTGCTCAATATATTGATCAGTTGGTTTTTTTTCAATCTTGTCAGCATCTAATTGATGAGCATAGAACTTGACATCCTTATTAAAATTTTTCAGCTTGCTACAAGCACCACAATGATCTAAATGTCCATGAGTTAAAAGAACATGTTTAATCTGTTCTAAATCAAAACCATCTTTTTCTATATTCTTAATTGGTTCAATATAAAGTCCAGCATCAATTAATACTAGTCCATCCTCACTTTTTGTATCAACCATATACACACAACAATCCAATTCTGTTGGATTAAAGGGATTTATTATATAAATGTCCTTTAAAACTTCCTTCATTCCGTTATCTTCTCATCTTTAGTTTTTAAAATTTAATTAAAATTTAAAATTGCATTTTATCTAATAATTCTGTAAAGATCTCACCTGCACTTCCCTTTAGGAATATATCAGCGAGATCATCCATTATTGTATTTTCTCTATTAATAAATATTATTTTTGCGCCATATTGTTTTGCTATAGAAGGCATAAAATTAGCAGGAGATATCAATAATGAACTACCTACCATAATGAAGCAATCTGCATTAGTGCATTCATTCATCGCGCCTTCTAATACACCTTGAGGGAGTGACTCACCAAACAAAATAACTTTTGGTTTTATATATCCTGAACATTGACATACTGGATAAGCAACATTACTAGTATCAATCTCGTCATAATTGTATTCTTTTTTACATTTAACGCATTGCATTTTTCCATATTCTCCGTGTAATTGATAAATTTTTGCCCCATGCTTACCAGTTCCAGCTTTCTGATGTAACATATCTATATTTTGAGTAATCACGGCTTTTACTTTACCCATTTTTTCTAATTTAGCTATAGCTATATGTGCTTGATTCGGTTCTGCCGTTCCGACTAAATTTTCTACTTCTTTATGCATTTTCCAAAAGAGAGAGGGATCCTTTAAAAAATATTGATAACTGGCATATGTACCAGGGTCATAGCGCTCCCAAAGACCGCCAGGACTGCGAAAATCATCAATTCCAGATTCTGTGGAAATACCAGCACCAGAAAACACAACTATATAGTTCGAACTCTTAATTATGAATGCAGCATCAAATAATTTTTCTTGTTCACTCATTTTAAAAAATTATTACTCTTTTCATGAGAATTTTCAAAATTCTACAGCAAAAGAAGATTTTTAGATTCTATCTTTTTTTTATTTTTTTCTCATAATATCTTCAAATTCCTTTTCTGATATAAAACCTTTATGAATTAGAATACTTCTCACTTCCTTTAACAATTTAGGGAATCTGACAGAATCTAACATCTGAGATTCTAAAGTTTGATTTCTTGATTCTAAATCTATAAGTTTTTTTTCATTAGTTTTTATTTTCTCTTCACATTCTTTCCTGATGGATTCATTTTCTTCAGTTTTCTTGGCTAAATTAATTTCACATGATTTAAGTTTCTCTTCGGTTGAGACAATTCTCGATTCTAATTCTGTTTTCAAAGTTATTAATTCGGTTTCTTTAGCTGAAAGTTTTTTTTCTAAATCACTTTTTAATAATTCAATTTGCTTATCCTTTTCAACAATTTGGTTTCTGTTCTCATTGAATTCACTAGATAAATTTTCTATTTGAGTTTCAGATTCTTTTAATTTTTTTTCTAATTCATTGATAATTTGTTGACTATTCTTTAAGTTATCTTCTAATTCACTGTTTTTTACTTTTAGTTCTTCAAACGCATTTTTTATTTCAGGAAATTCCTTATTTAATTTTTCTAATTCGGCTTTTACTGTTTCAAAATCTTCAGAGGCTTTTTTAGCTTTATCTCTATAACTTATTATACTTTTTTCTAAATCAGTGGTTTTTGCATTAAGATCTAGGAGAAATCTACCTTCAACTTTAAAAATTTTATCTGGTTCTTCTTCTACTTTCGGCCAATCAATACTAATTGAAATTCACCTCAAGATTAATTTTTGAGTGTTATTATAAAAATATTCTTAAGATTTAACTTTTTATTTTAGGTAATTTTTATCAATTTCTTATTGAGTTAATAAAAGAACATACAAATAAATAATTTCATTAATATATTTTTTATAAGTAAATTGATGGGAATTAGCAATTTTTATCTAGAAAAATTGAATTATCAAGAGAATATTTATTAGGTGATCTTACTGATGAAATTATTTGAAAATTTTGCTGTTTTGGATAAAAAGAATAATATTTTGTTCGATCGTATTAATGATCAAGAGTTCTGTACAGAATTTTTTGGCCAAGTTTTAGCTGCATTTAACGCGTTAACTCAACACATTGCTGATGGTGAATTATCAAATATAGAGTGGGGAGATAAACTAATTACAATAAAGAAAAAGGAGGAGATTATCTTTTTAGCATGCTGTGAAAGTAATACTAAAGAGGAAAAGGTAAATGAAGAATTAGATATAATTTCAGAAAGATTTTTTGATATTTACCCCAAAATTCTGATAGAAGATTATGACGGAGATCGAACCATATTTTCAAATAGTGAACAGAGATTCCTTTCAGAAATTAAGTATTTAATTGATTAAATCATTTTTATTAAGGTTTTATTAATCAAATTGAAGTTTACCAGAAGAAAAAGTTTTATATATAAAAAACTATTAAGAAAATATTCAAAATTAATATATAAAATCACATAAAATGAGTGTTTAATATGGCTTTAGATTGGAATTTTTATTTTAGTTTAATTTGCTCAATTGGTGGAATAGTGTTTTTTATTTTAAGTCTATTTATTGTTATTAAAATAAAAGAACTATTTCCTGCTACAAAATTAGTTAAGAAATGGGTAGTCATACAGATTTTAATAATTTTGTTTTTGGGAGGTTATGTATTTAATATTATATTTTTAGCTCTCGAAATGACAGCAATTACGAATATTATGGTAGCAATTGTCTATATTTTTGGAGGATTGTTTGTTTTAATAGTTGTTAATCTCAGTTATAAGACCTACAAAGAAATTCTTATGGGATCAAGTTCGAAATAATAACCAAGTTAAAGAAAAGAATAAAAAAAATGTCTCCATTACTAGATGAACTTTGGGTTATTTCTAAGGCTGGTGTTCCGATAGTTGAATTTTCAAAAGAAAAAAATGTCGATAAAACCTTTTTAGGATTTTTTATTTCTGCGATAAAAACATTCAGTCAAAAAGTCTCAGGTAGAGAGTTGAAAGGATTCAATATAGGAAAGAAGAAATATACTTGTATTCATTGCTTAGAAGGGGAACTTGTTCTGGTATGTAGATCTCCTTTAGATGTCAATAAGAAAAAAATCCAAAAAATATGTTTTGTAATAGGTACAATGTTTGAAAAAATGTTTTCAATTGAAGATATTGAAAAGTGGAATGGAGATATATCTTTTTTTGAAGATTTTCAGCACAAAATCGATTTATATTTCAGGATGAGTGATATTTAAAACCTTCTAACAAAACCCAATTTCTTTTTTTTTTTAATTTAAATCCAAAATATTTTTTCAAATCTTAAAGTACAAAACATTGAAATAATAGTTTTTTCATAATTAAGGTATAAAAAAGATTATAATTTTATCTTTTAAATAAATACACTATTTCTTAAAAGCTGTTATGGAATTTGGAAATTTTACCGATGTTCTGAAGAAACTAGCGGATAGAATAGAAGAAAAAGTTGGAGATCTTTCTGTTCCAAAGCATATTTTGTTAAATCGTATTGATCTAAAAGGATTTAAAGAAGTCGTAGACCAATATATGGCAAATCGGGAACTTTGCAAAAAAACTCTTGAAGTAAAAGGTATTTGGCGCTTAGATTTAGAATATGGTCCACAATTTGAAACTAGGTTAAAAACAGAAAGAGCAGGAGAAATTACTGTACAAATGGACGAATTGACCCTTTTTGGAGGCGGAGGCACTGCGCTTCATCCAATTTCTTTATGTATGGCCGGTTTTTGCGGATGTTATAGTGCAGCATTTGCTAAATGGGCGGCAATGGAAGGCATTGAATTGAATAAATTAAACATAAGAGTTAAAGGAGATTTAGACTTTTCTTCAGTATTAGGTATTACACATAATATACCTATAGTTGATCATTATCAAATAGAACTGTTCATTGAAAGCGATGCAAGTTATGAAGAATTATATAGAATATCTGAAATTACAAAAAGGCGTTGTTTTTGTTATTATTGTATTTCCACATCAACTATCCCTAAGATTACATTAAAAAATGAAGGAAAACCATCTTTTAATTCTAACAACTCGAATTCTAAAAACAAGAAAATATTTAATAGAATAAATTTACACACTTATAAGGACACTGTTGAAGTTTTTAAACTAAACCGCTCATTATGTAAAAGAATTATTGAAGCTGAAGGGCAGTGGAGATTAAATGTACAATATGGACCTCAATTTGAAATTAAATTACCAACAGAAACAGCTGGAGAAATAACTGTTCAAACTGATGAAACAATAATTCTAGGTGGTGGAGGAACTTCCTTCCATCCTGTTGCACTTTGTATAGCAGGTTTTAGTGGAAATTTTGCAACTCAATTTACAACTCTAGCAAGCTTAAGAGGTATTGAACTTAAAAAATTAGAAATTAATTCGAAAATGAATATTGATTTAACAACTGGATTTGGAATTGAAGATGGTATTCCTATGATTGACAACTTCGAAATTGAAGTTAAAGTTGCAAGTAATGTTCCTGATGAAGAACTGATTGAAATCTTAGAACTCGCCAAAATACGCTCTTTTTGCCATTATTGCTATTCAACTCCAGTATTTCCAGATGTTTATGTTAGAAAGATTATTACTGAAGAAAAAAAGCCAATTACTAAAGAGCCTGCATATTTACTTGGAAAAAAAGAAATAAGTAAAATTAATTTAATTCATATTGATGATCCTCATAATATTAAAGCTATAATTGGGCGAGATATAAGAATGAAAGAGTTATAGCTAAATTAGATTCTTTATGTTCTGAATTTTCTTTTCTAATGTAATTGATTTTGTAGATTTTCCCAATCCAATTAATTTAAGAATCAAGAGTGCTTCTTCAGCTGACTTCAATGCTTTTTCATAATTTAATTGCATATAATGACATCCGGCAATATTGTTAAGAAAGTCTGCTTTTGTTGATAGGTCGTTGAACATTTCAGCAATTTTTACTCCACTATGAAAAGAATTAATTGCATTTTTATAATCTCTTAAATAATAAAATGTTTTTCCAAGTAAATTATGAAATTTCATTTCACTTTTAAAATCTTTTAATTCTTGGGAGATTTTAATAGCCTTGGTGAAAAATCCTGTAGATTCTGAATATTTCTTTTCATTAATGTATACTTCTCCAACTTTAGCTAAGTGCCAAGCTTTTTCTTCTTTATTATTCAGCTTTTCATCATATTCTAAAGCCTCTTCGAATTTTTCTCTGGCAATTGAAAAATCTCCAAATTTTAAATATATTGATCCAATATTACTGAGACATTTGGCTAAGCTTTGAATATCATTTAATCTTCTGAATATCTTTTCTGATTGTTGAAAATAATCTAATGATAAGCTGAGATTTTCTAGTTTATGATGAATTACAGCGATATTGTTTGATATTATAGCTTTTTTTTTCAAATCCCCTAATTTCTCAGCAATTTTTATTGCTTTGTCAGAATATAATAAAGCTTCTGAATAAATCTGCATCTCTTCATATATTTCAATAATACTATTAATAATCCTAAGTTCTTCTGTAAGATTGCCAGTTTCTTCCACTGTTTTCAGCGCTTCCTTATATCTCTGTAGTGCTTTAGGAAGATCCTTTATTTTCTCATTAATCTCTCCTAAATTACTTAAATATATAATAATTCTTTCTTTATCACCTAATTCTTGAGAAATTTTAAGTGCTTCTTCAAAATTTAGAATTGCCTCAGAATAATTACCCATTCTATAGTAAAACCATGCAATATTATTTAAAATTAAAAGTTTATAATTTTGATCATGACTTTCATCTATATATTCTAAAGCTCTTATACCGCATCTAAAAGAATCATCAAATCTGTCAAAATTGAAGTAGATTATGTGTGGAATTAAGTATTTCATCATCATATTAGGTATTTCAACATTTTGGTGCAACCATTCTTTAAAGTCTACAGAAAAGTCAATATTGCTAATTGGATATTCTGCATTCGAAAGATTTTTTACAAATTCTTTTGAATCTATATTGATTCTAAAAATTTCAACATTAGGGTTTTGATTCTTTATTTGAAGGAGAATTTTATCTAAATTGTCAAGATTGTTAGATATTTTATCATTTGTTTTGACAATTTCAAGAATAGTATAGTTTTGCTGGTCATTTATTATATGATTAATCCAAAAAATTCTTTCTATTTTATGGTATTTCTTTAAGATAGGTATTATATCAAAATCATTTTGTCCAGAATAGCCTATTAAAACCAAATTGGCGTTATTTAGCAATTTATTAAGTAATACTCCTTTGTAGGGTTCAACAAAAAATAGGTCAAATTCGGATTTAAACAATCCAATTTTTTTTATAAATGATAAGAAGTAATTATTCGTATTTCTATCAGTTAATATATCTTTTCTGGATCCATGTATTTTGAATAGAAATTTTCTCCCATTATTTAAGTAATCAAAAATATTTCGATACTCTCTGTAATCTTTTTCAGTAATTACAGAAGATACATTATCTTTACCATTATTAAATTGAATTAGAGCATGTTCGATTAAAAAATCAAAATTAGTGGTAATTACTGTGTGTCCCTTATTTATCATTTCAGCCAGAAGAAAATGAATACTATTTGGTTTGTTGCATTCCTCAAAATACTCTAGTATTTGTAAATCATGATCTAACTGATTTCTAATAATTTCTAGAAGTACTTCAAAACGCAATCCTCCCAAATTAGAAATACTTTCTATTTCAGATTTTGCACATGTGAAATTGACTAGTTCTTGCATTAATTTATTACAATTTGGAAGATTAGAAGGAGAATTGATAGAACAGCCAGCTCCTGCTATAAAAATATATTTTTGGTTATCGTGTAATAATTGTTTTAATCCCAAGTTTACTTCATACATTTTGAATACTGTTTTGCATTAAATTATGATGCGATAATAGTTTAAAATAAAATCTGAAAATCTAATTATCAATATCCTATACATATATTACATAAATAAAAATTTTAATGTAAACTTAATAATTAAAATTTATCTGCTTGAAAATCATTAATAATATTCATTAAAGTAAAAAATCAAATAGCCAAATATGGATGTTTTTAGCGAGATAAAAAAATTAAAAATAATTCCTGTTGCCACAATAAATGATTCTACGAGAGCAATTCCATTAGGAAAAGCTTTATTCGATTCAAATCTACCAATCGTTGAAGTAGTCTTTAGAACGGATGCTGCTGAAGAATCTATTAGGCGATTAACTGATGAAATGCCCAATATGATTATAGGTGCTGGTACTGTTCTAAATATAGAACAAGTCAATAAAGCCACGAACGCAGGAGCTAAATTTATAGTAACTCCCGGATTTAATCCAAAAGTTGTCGATTATTGCGTTCAACAAGAAATTATATTAATTCCCGGAGTCAATACACCAAGTATGGTTGAATGGGCGCTTGATAGAGAATTAAAAGTTGTCAAATTCTTTCCTGCTATTGTTTCAGGCGGAATAGAAATGCTTAAGGCTTTAGCAGGACCATATCCAAATATGAAATTTATACCGACAGGAGGA
Organism: Promethearchaeota archaeon; assembly: GCA_048941625.1. GTDB lineage: Archaea > Asgardarchaeota > Lokiarchaeia > Sigyniarchaeales > SOKP01 > Loki-b32. Next base: position 38,054 of record JBHLNK010000011.1, read on the forward strand.
ATAAATGACAAAAACTTAATTGATTTTCTAAGGTTACAAAATGTTATTGCCTGTGGAGGAAGCTGGATTGTTAATAAACAATTAATATCATCAGGTAAATTTAAAGAAATAAAAGAATTGACAAAAAATGCTATTTCATCCATAAGATCAGAATTTAATCAAATTTAACAATAATAATTTAATAAAATCAATATGACTTTAATGTCTTCAGAATTTGAAAAAAATTTAGAGAGATATGCTGATGTAATTCTAAGTGTGGGTCTTAATCTCCAAAAAGGACAACATTTACTAATTGGAGCCCCTGCACCTTATAATTATGGTGTACCTATTGAATTAGCACCTCTTATACGGATTATTACTAAAAAAGCTTATCAAATAGGAGCTAGATTTGTGGAAGTATTATGGGATGACGATATAATAAAATTAATTCGATTTCAATATGCATCCAAAGATGCCTTTAGAGAGTTTCCTACATGGAGAACAGATGCGGAATATCATTTTGCTAAAAATGCTGATGCTATTCTTATTATAGTTGCCTTTAGTCCAGATCTATTAAAAGAACAAGATTCTAGCTTATTCATGACAAGCGTTCAAGCTTATTTAGATCATGATAAATCTTTTGCAGATTTACGCCATCAAGACGCTATGAATAACTTAGTTATTACTGCACCAGTTAAAGGATGGGTTAATAAGCTATTTCCTGATCTTACTCCAGAAAAGGGAAATGCTAAATTATGGGAAATACTCTTTAAGATTTGCCGATTAAATAAGAAAGATCCGATTAAGGCTTGGAAAGATCATATTGCTGAGCTTCAAGCTAGAAGTAAAGTTTTGAACAAAAAGCAATACGTAGAACTGAAAATGGTTGCTCCTGGTACAGAATTGGAAATAGGATTGCCTAAAAGACATAATTGGCAAGCAGCTATGTCGACAAGTAAAAGTGGAATTGATTTTGTTGGTAATATCCCAACTGAAGAAATCTTTACTTTACCGCACAAGAATAAAGTTGAAGGTTTTGTTAAATTGACCAAACCATTTTCTCGAGTTGTCTTAGTTGAAGATTTAAAATTAGTTTTTTCAGAAGGGAAAATTATCCAAGCAACTGCGAAAAAAGGTCAAGATTTTATAAATAATATTCTTAATATGGATGAAGGAGCAAGAAGATTAGGTGAGGTAGCCTTAGTTCCTCATAGTTCACCTATTTCTCAAACTAGATTACTTTTTCATAATGTATTAATTGATGAAAATGCTTCATGTCATATTGCTTTAGGAAATGCATGGAGATCATGTTTAGAAGGAGGTAATTTAATGACAGATCAAGAATTTTCAGCTGCTGGTGGCAATATCAGTAAATTACATTATGATTTTATGATTGGTTCAGATAAAATGGATATTGATGGAACACTTAAGAATGGGGATAAGGAACCAATTATGCGGAATGGTGAATGGTTTTTCGATATTTAAATTAAAATTTATAGTGATAAAGATTGAATAAAGAATTTGAGACAAATTTAGAAAAATTTGCAGAAGTAATTGTGAAAATTGGTCTTAATGTCCAACCAGGTCAGCGTTTATTAATTGGCGGACCTACTACTTATACATATGGGACGCCTTTAGAATTAGCTCCTTTAGTTAGGTTAATTACAAAAAAAGCTTATCTTTCAGGTGCGAGATTTGTAGAAATTATGTGGGATGATGATCAATTACGTAAAATTCGGTTTGAACATGCCCCAAGAGATTCATTTGACGAATATCCAACTTGGCGTACTGACTATCAGTATCAATATGGAAAACAGGGAGATGCTATCCTTATTTTTGTTGCTTATAATCCCGATTTACTTGAGGGTCAAGATCCAGAATTAATGGGAACTACTCTTAATGCATATCTCAAACATAGAAAAAAGTTTAGTGATTTGATTTCCAAAAGCGTAGTAAATTGGACTGCAGTTACTGCCCCTGTTGATGGGTGGATAGATAAAGTATTTCCTAAGATCCCCAAGGAAAATCGTAAATCTAAATTTTGGGATACTATTTTTGAAATATGTCGCGTAAAAAATGAAGACCCTATTGCTACTTGGGAAAAACATATTTATCAGCTTAAAATAAGAAGTAACTATTTAAATCAAAAAAGCTATTCATTATTGAAATTCAAAGGACCTGGTACTGATCTTACAATTGGATTGCCTAAAAACCATATTTGGGGAAGTGCTCGATTTAAAACTTTAAGTGGTATTGATTTTGTTGGAAATATACCAACAGAGGAAATTTTCACAACAACACATAAAGATAAAACTGAAGGGGTTGTAAGAGTCACTAAACCTCGCCATACAGACGTAATAATTGACGACTGTAGTTTTACCTTTTCCAATGGTAAAATTGTTGAAGCAAGTGCTAAAAAAGGTAATCAAATGCTACAAAAAGTACTTGAAACGGATGAAGGTGCAACACATTTAGGTGAGGTTGCATTAGTTCCTCACAGTTCACCCATTTCACAAACAGGTTTATTGTTTTATAATGTTCTTATTGATGAGAATGCCTCTTCTCATATAGCAATAGGTCGAGGATTTGAATTCGCTATAAAAAATGGTGAAAAAATGACTGAAGAGGAGTTTTCTAAGGTTGGTGGTAATGTAAGTAAAACTCATATGGATTTTATGATTGGTTCAGACAAAATGGATGTTGATGGAATTACTAAAGATGGAAAAGCAGAACCAATAATGAGAAAAGGAGAATGGGCTTTTGAAGTTTAAAACTCATTCAATTTTCTGACAAATATTTTCAATTTTTTGTATTGTATCATCAATAATATCATCTGTATGCAGCATACAAGTATAGAACCTACTTCCAGCTACAGAAATTATCTCTTGATCTACTAAAGCAGCCCCCATTTCACCCATAAAATCTTTTCTTTTAGGAAGTTCTCCAGCTTGTATTGGATCCCCCAAATCTAATCCAAAAAGGCAGCTTGTATGAAAATGAACGGTTCCTCCATAATTATAAGAAAACCATGGTAAATCATAATTTTGAAACACATTATTTAATCTTTTAGAAAGTCTGGTACCTGCTTTAATGGCTTTTTCAGTTGCATTATTTTCTTCAACAAATTTAATAGCATAGTATGCTGCCGCACAAGTTAACGGATTTGCTGCGAGTGTTCCACCAGAATAAGCTTTTTTGCCTCCACTTACACCTGCAGCACACACACTCATAACTTCAGCTCTTCCACCCACTGCAGCAGCTGAAGGAAAACCATGTCCAACTATTTTTCCAAATACTGAAATATCAGGATTATATCCAAAATATCCTTGTCCTCCACCCATATGCAATCTGAAAGCACATACCACTTCATCTGAGATCATTAAAGCTTTATTTTCATGGCACAATTCTTCAACTTCTTTATTAAAACCGGGTTTTACTGGAATACTACCAGATTCACCACCCATTGGTTCGACTATAACTGCAGCAACTTTCCGTTTTTCTTTGAACATTGTTCTTAATGTCTCAATATCATTTGGTGGACATGAATCAATCCACTTAAATACATTTTTTGGGATTCCATGGGACTCTAATAGTTTAGTTCCAGGTACATGCATATCATAAACGAGTTGATCTGACCATCCATGATAAGAACCGCCTATTTTTATTACCCACTTACGATTGGTAAATGTTCTAGCGATTCTAATTGCTAACATATCCGCTTCAGTTCCTGATTGTAACCATCGAATAATTTCACATGATGGAAAATGTTTCTGCAATTGCTCAGCAGCAAGGTACTCATATTCATTTGTAATTCCATGACAAGGTCCCAATTCTTGAATAACCTTAGTGACTTTATCAATTAAGGGTTTATATTGGTGTCCTAATATTATCGGTCCACCACACATTAAATAATCAGTAAAGACAACATCATCAACGGTTTCCATATAACAATCAAATACTCGCTTACTTGCTAAGGGAAAAGGATGATTGAAAGCAAGATTATGTTCAACTCCACCAGGAATAATCTTTCGCATTCTCTCATATACTTCCTTAGATTTTGGATGGTTTTTATGATATCTTTCAATGATTCCCTTTAATTCATCGGGTTTAAATTTTCTAATAGGTTGGTTTACAATATTTTCAATCTTAGTTCTCATTTCTTCATAATTCATACTAGACATGTTAGATCAAAAACAGGTTTATTTTGGTAACTAAGTTAATTATTAAATTAAAGCATAAAAAATTAAGTTTATGCTCAAAATAATTTTGAAAATTTAGTTTTTTTAATTTTGAATGATTTAAGCAAAATGATTGAATTAATTTTGAATTTCAACACTATTAACAGGAATAAGTAATTGTTTTTGAATGAGGATTTCAATTGTATCAATAATTAAATCTTCACTTATTCCACTTACTTGATTTAATAAGGACATTAGCTTAAAAACCTGCTCTTGTTCAGAAATTGAAAGAATTTCATTGAGAATTTTAATATCAATTCGAGATAACTTGAATTCTTTTTTGATACCCTCAAGATCAGCTTCCTTGATAATAAGTTTATAAAATCTTTTGTAATACAAATCAAAAAACTTATCAAGGAATTCTGGAATTTCTATCTTAAATAGATTTGTTTCATGATTCCAATCTTTCAGAGTTTCTGAGAATTTAGCATAAACACTTAATCCAAAATTTAATAAATGTCTTTTTATTCTTTTAGAAGCTTTATTATGAAGGATTAAAACTGTCCTCAATTCTTCAATATCAGAAATAAGACAGTGAAAATGTTTAAAATCTAATTCAAGAATGTTATGATAACCATCCAACAATTCAGTCTTAACTCCTTTAGTTTTAGGATAATCTTTATTTATAATTTCTTGCCCTACAATTGAAATAGCCTGAAGGAATCCAGAAAAAAGAGTTTTTTTCCCCTCCATTAGATCAGAGAAGTTTTTAGAAAAAAGAGGTAATCCACTAGGATTATGAATTAGAAGAATCCCTTGAATATTATCAGCATCCTTAAATTTTTGGGTTCTTGATAAAAGTGCTGTCCTCTTTTTGAGCTTTCTCGGTATTAATACATAGGATCTTACACTTAAACTACTTAATATTGCAATAATCACAAATAACACAATCATTATCACCCATATTAAGAAATATGGAAAAACTTCTTCATTATATCTAACATATGTAATTGTTAAAAAAACATCATCTATAGAAAAAGTGAAAATTTGATCTAAAGTAAACTCATCAGCCAAAAATATCATAATAGAAAAAGAAATATTAACATTTGGTACAAGGTAAGATTTGATATCGTTTGATCCTAAATTGAAATCTTGAAAAGTTGTCTTAAAATCTGTTAATTTAATATTTTTTTCAATCCCATTATTATTTATAACAATTCTCAATTCAGAATTAGGAGATAATAATTTAGACCAATTGAAATTAACTTTATATATAAAATCTAATGTGGCGTCAACAATTTCAATTCTATCTCCAATTATAGGATTTATTTTCTGGGTGTATGAAATTGATGTATATCGGTCAATTTTTTTTTCATAAGTAAATGTGAAATTAACATAATTAATAATCAATTCGTTAAATTCATCATAATCCCAATCAGTCACTATATTATCTTCAAAATGTAGTAGCATTCCAAGAGTTAAAGTAAAATTAGTATAATCTGTACTTAAAACTGAAGAAATATAAAAAATTAAGTCTTCTTCAGGATAACTAATCATGTATGTATCAGGCATGATATCTTCTCCGGGAGGATCACCAGCACCAAGGTCGGTTGGCTGAAGATATGCCAGTTCATATACTCTATTTTTCTCTAAATCTGAGATCAATATATAAAAACGAACATAATCTCCAACATCGTATGTTTCCAAAGATCTATGCAAATCATTTCTGGCTTCAGTATCACCTTCTCTGTCTATATCTAAGCTAGCAGATGCATTGACAACGACAGTAATAGATGCAGAAGTAATTAAATAATCGGACATATTAACAGGTAAGCTGAGGTTTCTATCCCAATGAATACTTGGATGTGTAATAGCAGTTTGATCATCAAAGAGGTGAGAGACTCTGCAACCATCATTTGTAATGTTATATTCATCAGGTCGATTTGGATAATCAGGGTTATCAGTTTCAGTCCAATCTACTGCTAAAGGAGGATCTGCAATTAAACTAAATGTTCTTTTATCTCCTAAAATATCAAAATTAGCTTGCTCCATATTGATGGAAGCATTAACATCGGAATTATCACCTGTGGAAATTGGTATCCAATGTTCATCATCAGAATCAAATGATGGATCTTTAAGCCATTGTGATGTATTTCTTACCTCGGAGATCTTTAAATTCTCCTTGAATTTACTGATTAATTTATCATTTGGCTGAGCTAGATAAATTTCAAGAAAAGTCCAACTTGATAAGACTGAAGTAAAAATAACGAAGATAATAATAACTTTTTTAAATTTTTTTCTTAAAGAAATTGATGATTCCGACATTGCCTTGTATTTCTTTTTAAATACAAACTAAATTTTTCTTATACCTTTTAACTCAAGAAAAAACATAGTAATTATTACTATATAATATTATTCAAATTTGTCCATTCAATTTCATTAAAATATGATTTGAACAACTCTTTATATATTCTTATTTATCATTCCTTCAAGCAGATTTTTCCCCAGAAAAGCTTTATTTACTTTAACAACATTTATATAAAATATGTCTAATACACAAAGGAAATATATATTAGCGATCGACCACGGAATATGATCTGCATTTAGTAGATCATACGTTACGGGCGGTCCAAAATCAGCGATAGTCTCCACTGAAGGAGAAGTTGTAGAATGGGCTTTTCAAGAAGTACCCATTTTTGTGTCCAAAGGTGGGGCTGTAGAGCAAGATCCTGATGACTGGTGGAATGCAATCGTCAAAACAACTAATCAAGTTATAAATAGTGGCAGAGTAGCAGTTGATGATATTGTAGGAGTATGCAATACAAGTCAATGGAGTGGAACTGTAGCACTTGATAAGGAAGGAAACCATTTAATGAATTCAATTATTTGGATGGACACACGAGGTGCACCATATATTGAACAATTTAATAAAGGATTATTAAAAGTATCTGGATATAATGTTCGGAAGATGTTGGCTTTGCTGAAAAGAACCGCAGGAGGTCCTGGTTTTCATGGAAAAGATCCCATTTCTCATATTTTGTTCCTCAAGAATGAGGTACCAGAGATATACGAAAAAACTTATATGTTTTTAGAGCCACAAGATTACATAAATCTAAGATTAACAGGTAAATTCGCTGCTTCGATACCTTCAATAGCACTCCATTGGATTACAGATATCAGGGATCTCAAAAAACCAAAATTGTCAAAAAAATTAGCGAAGATGTTTAAGGTTGATATAAACAAATTTCCCTCAGATCTTAAAAATGCTACTGATATTTTGAGTCCAATCAAATATGAAGTGGCGGATGAGTTTGGTTTAAATAGAGGAACTAAAGTGGTAATGGGTGCTCCAGATGTACAATCTGCTAATATAGGGTCTGGGGCAGTTCGAGATTATGAGACCCATATTTATATTGGCACATCTGATTGGATTGGATGTCATATTCCATTTAAAAAGGTAGATATCTTTCATAATATGGCAAGTTTACCTTCAGCAATTCCTGGAAGGTACATATTAGCAAATGAGCAGGAAATTGCTGGTGGAGCTCTTTCCTTTCTTAGAGATAAAATTTTATATCATAAAGATGAACTTTTGAAAGAAGAAGCAGTTCCAGATGTTTATAAAATTTTTGATAGGATTGTAGAAACAGTCCCAGCAGGATCTAATAATCTTATATTTACACCATGGCTAATTGGGGAGAGAGCTCCTGTAGATGACCATACAATTCGTGGAGGACTTTATAATCTTTCATTAGAAATGTCGCGAGAACACTTGATAAGAGCAATATTTGAAGGAGTTGCATATAATATAAAATGGTTGTTTATTTATGTAGAGAAATTCATTCAAAAAAAGAAGATAAAGTCAACACCTGGTATGAGTAAAAAGGATATTGTAATCCCTGAAGTTAATATTATTGGTGGTGGTGCTCAAAGTGATGTATGGTGCCAAATTTTTGCTGATGTACTAAATAGAAAGGTAAAAAAGGTTGTTGACCCAATTCAAGCAAATGCTAGAGGTGCTGCTTTCATTGCTTCAGTAGGACTAGGATATCTTAAGTGGGACGAGATTCAAAGGTGCTGTGAGATATCAAACATTTATACACCTAATCCTGAAAATCGTCAAATTTATGATAGGTTATTTTCAGAATATTTAGAGATTTATAAAATTATGGGAAAAAGCTATAAGCGTTTAAATCAATAATCTTATTTTTATTCTATTTTCTTATTTAATCATGAATTTTCTTTGCAATTTGAGGAGAAATTCTTCGATTAATAAATTCTTTGATACAACTCACATAATTTTTGGTTATGGTAGAAGTTATAGCAATTTCTTTTAGTTTTTTTACCAAATCTTTTCCTGAAATTTTTTTAAGTGGTTCTATAATAATTAAGGTTTTTTCAACATCTTCTAGAAACTTGGAAAAGTAAAAGCTTAAATATCTTAATTGTTCTGTCTTTTCTTCTCTCTTTATAGCTGAAGCAATAAATCCTTTTTCTAGTTCTAAACCAGTATCCCACGGAATTTGAATTATATGTTTTCGAAGATTCATAACATAAGCTGACTTTTTCTGGTTCATAACTAACGAATAAAAATATGTAACCGTTGGAATGATATCACTATTATATTCAACAGATTTTAGAACTCTTTTATTTTTATACTTATCAGGCATAATTTCATCAAGAATTCTATTAATCTCTCCTAAATTAATGTTTGAATCCTTATTTATGACAAGATATAATGGATAATTAAATAATTTTGCATGTAATAATCCTGCAACACATCTAAAACCTAAGTTTCTAATAAAGTTTTCTAGTAATCCTGAATCTGATTCAACCGGTTCTTCTTCATATGTTTCTTCAGAGGGCGAAGTTATTGACAGATCTACAGTTTCATATCCAATTATTCTTCCTTTAACATCTAAAAATACAACAAACACATGATCATCGCATACTGCACCTTGAGGGACTTGTATTTTAATATGTCCATATTTTTTTTCAGAAAAAAGTGATTCTGGAATATTCACAGTTTTTTCAACTCCACAACGTGGACAAGCTAAATGTAATGCATAATATTGTACTTGCATACCAAAACCCCACAAAATTAGATAACGTAAAGAAGTGTATGAAACACATAAAAATATTCAAATATAAATCTATCTTAGATTTAGTTTTTTCCTAATTTTTCACGAACAAAAACAATATCTTAAAAATAAAAAAAAGATAAAATGTAATTTAAGATAATTTGAATTTATAAAAGAAAGTTGGTTATCCTTTGATTTCTTTTCCTTGTTCAAGTTTGCTCAAATCTTTTTCTTGTAACTCTCGTCTTTGAACCTTTCCAGTCATACTAACTGGCATTTTTCGTACGAATTCAACATATTTCGGGCTCTTCCATTTAGCCATATTTTCTCTCGCCCATTCTTTTAACTCTTCACTTGTAATGTCTCTATCCACTTTAAATCCTTTTTTGAGAGTTATCCATGCTTTTACAGCTTCTCCAGTATGTTCATCAGGAATACCTGCTACAGCAACTTCATCTACTTTTTCGTGATGACCTAATAATTCTTCCACCTCCTTTGGAAACACAGAATGCCCTGAAACCTTAATTAGAGATTTCTTGCGATCTCGTATTTCAATCCATCCATATTCGTCCATAAATCCAATATCGCCAGTAAGTAGCCAACGTTTTCCACCCCAATATTTTAAGTTATCTTCTTGCTCTTTTTGCCTTCCTAAATATCCCAACATTATATGCGGTCCCGCACAACAAATTTCACCTGTATTTTCTATACCAAAACCTCCTCTCTCTTTAGTTCCATCACAGATGGGCCCTGCTTCAAAGTTGTCAGAAGGAAAGATTGCCCAATCAGCTCCAGGAATCGGTAATCCTAGCTTTCCTGTCTTTGTGGGACCCCAAAAAGGTGCTATACTTTGCATAGGAGATGTTTCAGTCAAACCATAACCAGAACGTATTGGACAGAAAATTTCTTCAAATGGAATTCTTACATAATCATGTAGTGGACCAGCACCTTGTGAGGCATATTTTAGTTTTTTCCAAAAATCGTATTTTTTCTTAAATTCCTCAACTCCCATTTCTTGTACAAAATCTGTTAATCTTTTGAAGAGCATTTCCACTCCAGTATACATGATACCTTCTGGAGCGTCGATTTGATTGATAGCCTCACATAATATATCATCTGTAGGAGGTTTTGGAAACAGAAGCATATTCATTCCTAGTCCAAGTGCAGCGTTCATAACGCAGGTCATCCCAAAACTATGAAAAAACGGAATTGACCCAATTGTTATCATTCCAGGCGAGAGATTAGTCCATGGTTTTGCCATATTCAGATTTGCGCTTAAGTTCGCATGTGAAAGCATAGCAACTTTTGGTAAACCTGTTGTTCCACCTGTCATAAGATATATAGCAGGATCAGTCCAAGGATCGATCTCTACTTCAATTTCCTCTGGTTCAGCTTCATTTATAATTTTATCCATCCAATGTATTTCATAATGCTCTGTTCTATCTGGTATTGCGTCTTTTGCATTAGGGATTCCTAATTTCTCTATGGTTGCATCATCAGCAGTCATAAAGTCGACAAAATTTGAGGGAATTAGAAATTTAACATCTGTTTTTGGCAAAACATCCTTTGTAAGGATGTATAACATATCCATTAATACAAGTACTTTAGCTTTTGTCATTGTTAAGGAATGTAATAATTCCATTGGTCGATAAGTAGGGTTAATTCCCTGCAGAATTGCTCCAATATATTGACAACCCATATAAGCAACCACAAAATTAATGGAATTGGGTAAATCGACTGCTACAACGTCTCCCTTTCTAATACCTAATTTTTTATAAAGAAAAGTTCCAAATTTTTTCGCATATTCAAATAAAGTTCTCAATTTTACTCGTTCAATATAAGGTCCATATACGAATAAACAAACGTCAGCATCCCACGTTTCATATAAATCAGCAGCCTTCAAAAAATATTTCCACATTGGTAAAATATCAACATCTTCCACATCTCTCAGCTGTTTTGGAACACCCTCAGGCCAGTAGCCACCTGTGAACCATACTTTATTTTCATCAATTAAAAATTCAGGATCATCTAAACTCGGCATATTTATTTCACTATTTAATTTAATTGTAAGTTTTGTTTTTGATTTTTTACAATAATATGATTGATATATTATTATATAATAATTTAACTTCAAATGGGCATAATCCAAAAAAAATAATAATTAAGAGGGAAATAAATTAATATTAGGAAATTTGAGTTCTCTTTTTAATAGTTTTTCTTCTTTTATAAAAATAATAAACATTGATAGCAATTAAAACCCCAACAACAGTCCATTGAAGTGGAGGGAAATCTGTTAATAAAGATACACCTAGAAATGTTAAGAGAAGATTGGTCGTTATTTCTTTAAAAAACTCCCCCCTTTCTAATGTTTCTTCAAGTCTTTCTTGGATAATTTTATCTGTATTAATGTCTTGTTGGTACTCTTCAATTAATTTTCTTAGATCTTCATCATCCTTCACATAATTTAAAGCTTTAGCGGGATTTATGACCCAATCTTCTAGAATCGAAAGAGAGAGAAAAGATTTTGTTTGAAATCCATGTGCTTCTGTGATAAAGTCATAATAATCTTTTAATTCAAATTCATTATTCTTATCTCCATTTACTATTAAGGAATATTTCCCATAAATCAATTTACCTTCAAATTTTGTAGGAAAATCATAGACAATTCTTAGCGAATTAGTAAATTTAGTGGAATAAAAAACGCCTTGTTTATTAGATCTAAATATTGGAACGACAGGGTAAAAATCTGAACTCTTTGGAAAAAAGATCCGTAATATCTCTGAATAACTAAAATTAAGTTTGATTAATTCGTGTATAATATTCCTTCCAATTTGAAGAATTTTATATAGAATCTTATCAGTTTCTTCATTTGACGTTTTACATTGTAAGATGAGTTTATCTTCATCAAATCTGCCTTCAAGTTTATCTTTATATATAGTAAAGCTCTGGGATTTTTCGAACTTTTTATCTACATAGATTTTAAATCCTGAAAAATCAGCAGAAGGGTAACAACTCATAAGAAAATGATGAATACTTACTCCACTACCTGGGATCTTAAAGATAAGAAAAATATCTTCTGATCCATCAGGAATTTCATAATTTTTCCATTTAAATTCTGCCTGATTTCGTTTGGTAGATAATATTTTTTTTCTCTCATCTATATAATATACGTGAGAGCCTTCTTGAATTGAAAAATTAATTTTTTTATCGAAGCGTAATTTTTTTAATTTATTACCGATTTTAGGTATTTCAGCAAAGATTTCATTGGATAATAAATTCAATTTCAACTCATAATCCTTAATTCCAGATTCTACTAATAAATTCGTTAGTGTTAATTTTGAATCAACTTTTCCTTTCGATAAAATTTTTAGGATGCTTTTCTCTAAGAGATCCTCTACTTCAATCTCGTCAGCTTTCTCTTCTTCAAACTCTTCTTCCACAACATACTTATTCTTAGGAACTTTTTCACTCATATTACTCAATCTTCAAGTTTCTGAAATAATATATTTTAATACTTCTAATTTTAAATTATTATATAATTTTTTAGACACAAATATCATGAAATTTAAAGAGAAATTAAAAGAAAATCTAAAAGATATTTTAAATAAAGAAGAACTTTTACTCCTTCCAAGGGGATTTCAAACTCTAGGAAATATTATAATTATAAAATTAAATCCGAAATTGCGTGATAAACAACAGCTTATTGCTGAAAAATATCTTGAATTACTTCCCAGTATAAGATCTGTATATATCAATAGAGGAAAAATAATAGGAACATATAGATCTCCTGAGAATATTGAATATATTGCAGGAGATAACAATCCGGTTGTTGAGCACACAGAAAATGAAATAATTTATCAATTTGATATAACCAAAATTATGTTTAGTAAGGGTAATCTTAATGAAAGGAAATTTCTCGCTACGCTTGTAAATGAGGGCGAAATCGTTGTAGACATGTTTGCAGGTATCGGATATTTTTCACTTCCAATTGCAAAACACTCTTTAGTAAAAAAAATATATAGCATCGAAATTAATCCTGATTCATATAAATTTTTGGTAGAAAATATAAGATTGAATCATTTAGAAGATAAAATCATCCCTATTAATGGTGATTGTAAAGAAGAAGTTTTGAAACTTAGTGATTCTGGAATTAAAGCAGATCGCGTTATCATGGGAGTTTTTCCTGCACCTAAAGAATATATTGCTGAAGCATTAACCTTAGTTAAGAATAATGGGTCTATAATCCATTATGAAGGAGTTGTTGATGAACATGAATATGGAATTCTTTTTGAGGAATTTAAAGAAATTGCTGAAGCAAATAATTTTAGATGTGAATTAAAGGCATATCGCTTTGTAAAAAGTTATGGTCCTAGATTATATCATGTAGTATTAGATAATTTTTGTGTATTAAAAAATTAGATAATTTTATTTATTGAATTGAAGAAATATAACTTATAGGTTATTAAGAAGTATTTTCCACTAAAATGATTGAGTTTGAATAAAATTGAATAGAAAAGGTACTCTCGCTTTAGATTATAGCCATAATAATTTTTTAAAAATAGAATCCTCTAGTTTCGGAGAATTTACACAATTCTTATTTACTTCAGGATATAAATTGGGCAAGATAGAAGCAGGATTTCATTCTTTAAATGAGTTAAACAAATATAAGACGTTAATTCTTTCAACTCCTAAAAATATCAAATTAGAACATGTAGAAATTGATAATATTGTAGAGTATGTAAAGAGTGGTGGGAGTGTTTTTATTGTCAGTTCCACAGGAGGAGATATTACCAATAGTACTAATTTGAACGATTTAACTCGTAATTTTGGTTTTGAATTTGAATCAGATGAAATCTATGACTCTGTTAATTATGTAAATCTTCAAAAGAGACCAATAATAACCAACTTTAAACCTCATGTGATAACAGAACAGGTAAAAAAAGTCGTTTTATCTAGTTCCTGCTCAACGAAAGTCTTAGATTTTATCAAAGAAGATAAAAACGTCAAAATAAATTCTATTTTAAAGGCAGGGCTAAATTGTTGGCGTAAACGTTATGATGGAGAGCAATGGATTGAAGAAGATAGTCCAAAAATCCCATTAATGGTGGCTATAGAATATCATAAAGGTAAAGTAGTAGGGTTAGGAAATTTAAGCATATTTTCATCTCTTGCCCGTGAATATGGTTTTACTGCTCTTGATAATGATATCTTAATAGCAAACATATTGAACTTTTTAATAGGGTCTATAGGCTCTGAGGGAAAGCCAGTTACAATTGAATTAAATTTGGATTTATATTATTGGGTTGACAGTATAGTAAAGGATGAAAATTGGGCTAATGTTTCAGATCTTATTAATGTAAGTTTAAAATATTTTAAGGATAACTATAATGAAATCATCAAAGAAATAAAAAGATTAAGGCAAGAGAGATTAGAGAAAAGAAAAGAATATGAAAAAGCTTATAGTGAAAAAGAAAAGAAAGAAGGTATTGAGGATACTGTTTTAGAAAAAGTACCTATTCATGAGAGGAAAAAAGAAGATCTTGAAGACATCATAGACGCACTAGAAGTAATTACAGGTGAAAAATATGAACTCTCTATAGATCTAGAGGAAGAAGAGGTTAATGAAGATGAAGATGATATTCCAAAATATACAGATCAGGACATAATTGACTTCGAAAGTGGATTCCCGAAGAAAGCTGTATGGAAGGGTCAAGAGACGCTTGCTTTTAAGGAATGGTTAAGAAAGAAATATAAAAAATAAACCCAAAATAGATATTTGATCTATTATATTTCTTTTTAGTACAATAATGGATAGATTTCTATTTATTTTAGGGTCTAATTGGCAGTTATCAATAGCAGAATTAGATAATCTTCTAAAATATTCCAAATTTAAAGGAAAAATAATAGATTATTCCGCTAATGTGGCTATTGTGGAATTCGATAAATTACATAAAGAAAAGCATTATGTAAACAAACTTATGCAAATCCAGTTTATGTTAGGAGGAACGCAGAAGATCGCTAAAATTTATGACTTTATTAATATAAACATAATTAAAGAAGCGTTTCCTTTTCAAATCATTAATTTCTCAGACGTAGAAACGAAAAGAAAGCAAATTATAGAAGTTATAAATAATATTCTAATAGGAAAAAATGCAATATTTCCAAAAGTTTACGAGAGTATGTTTTTTGCAATTTCTATTTATCCTAATCTGTATGATGAAAAATATTATTCTGAAATACTAATTAAACACTTTCTTCCATTCTTAAATAAGGAGATTATGGAATTACTTAAGCAAAAAGGCACCCAAAAATCCTTATATTACCAGTATCCAGAGAAGTATATCAAATCAGGCAATTTGAATCCAATTTTTCCTCATCATGTAATAAAATATGAACTTCTTAATCCAAATCGAGCTGAAATTGTTTTCGGATTTACTGAAGAGGGGGTGTATATATCAAGAACATTTATGACAGATGATCCTAGCTTCAAAAAAAAAATTGATGAGGAAAGACCACATAAAGAATATAAAAGTTCTATTTCTCCCAAATTATCGATGATAATGTTGAATTTTCTCAATTTGTATGAAAATAAAAAAAATTCTAAAATTCTAGATCCTTTTATAGGAAATGGGACGATTCCGTTATTTGCAATCCTTCAGGATTTTCAGATATTCGGGGTTGATAAAGATCCTCAGAAAGTTAATAATACAATTCGTAATGTTAATTGGTTATTTGATTTATTAGAAGAAGAAATCCCTCCATTTACCCAAAAAAGATTCTTTAAAGAAGATGTAAATAATCTATCAAGAATCTTTGAACCGTTTTACTTTGATGGCATTTGTACGGAACCTGAATTAGGACCTTATTATAAAAAAAAACCCTATTATTCTCAAGCAAAAGCTTTTATAGACACGAAATTAACTCCTTTATATGATGATTTCTTCAGAGAAGCCTATAAAATATTAAAACCTAATTCTAGAATATGCTTTGTAGCACCTATTATCAGCACTATTGATGGAAATGATATTCAATTAGATATAAAGAAATTAGCCAACAAAAATAATTTCGTACTTGTTCCATTGATTGATATAAATAGAATTCAAAATAAAGCGAATTCAAAACTCAAATTTCAAAAAAAGCAAGCAAAAGGAATGATTGACGTTAAAAAAGGACAAATTATTAAAAGAAAATTGTATATTTTAGAAAAAAAAAGGAATGAATTATAAAGAAATTTTAAATAAAATTGAAATCCAACTGAAAGGTGAAGCGCATCTTGATGAATTAGCGCGAAAAAAACAAGATTCATTTAAGATTTTAATATCTACAGTTTTATCTGCGAGAACTCGAGATGCAAATACAAGATTAGCCACTGATAGATTATTTTCTCGGTTTAATAATCCTAAAGCTATAGTAGAAGCAGATATTGAAGAAATTGAACAATTAATAAAACCTTCAGGATTCTATAGAGTAAAAGCTGCTAGAATTAAGGAGGTATCGCAAGTTTTACTTGACAAATATAATGGTGAAGTCCCTAATGAATATGAAAAATTAATAAGATTACCTGGCGTGGGAAGTAAAACAGCTAATTGTGTGTTAGTATATGCATTTAAAATTCCGGCAATTCCCGTTGATACACACGTTCACAGAATATCAAATAGATTAAAATGGGTAAGAACTAAAAATCCCCTACAGACAGAAGAAGCATTGAAAGAGGTGATTCCAAGGGAGCTTTGGTTAAAAATAAATAGGCTCTTTGTAAGATTTGGACAAGAAGTATGTTTACCAATAAACCCAAACTGTGATATATGTATTATACAGAATATATGCCCTAAAGATTTCTCTATGGAGATTTCAAAAAAGAAAAATAAGAAAAAGTAGTAATTAGAGAATCAAAAATCATATATAAGACTTCTTTTGCGCCAATAAAAAAGGTAACCAAATATTATTCCTCCTAATAAACCAAATAAATGAGCCCAATAATTAATACCAGGAGTAAATGAAAGAGCAATAAAAAATATTATATAGAATAAACTAAAAAATAATAGTGGCCGATAATCTGTAGCAATGATTATAAAAGAAACACCTAATAGACCAAATATCGCCCCAGAGGCACCTAAACTAATACTATTTAATGGAAATAGAATTAACGTGAATAAATTGCCAATCAAACCTGATACAAAATAGATAATTAGATATTGATACTTAGATATATTTTTATTAATTTCTACAGTCACACCGAATAAAAATAGACCGAACATATTAGAAAATAGATGGATAAGATCCCCATGGATAAACATAGAAGTTAATAATCTCCATAGTTCATAATCTTCTATTATATTTCTATTAATTTGCACTAAGAAATAGATTGAGTCTGGTAAAGCTAAATTGAATAAGAAAAATGCCATAATATTAATAAAAACTAGACTTAAAGTGATCCTTGCATTCTTTAAATTATCAACATCTAATATCAACATTCGTAAAGAAACCTATATACTAAAGAATTATTATAAAAAAGTATAATAATTTGTTTTTATATTATTTTTTTAGTATTAAAGGTTGATATATTTTGGACAGAAATGAAAGATTTAGGGAAAGGATCAAAGAAAGAAAAAAACATCTTGTTGATTCTTTGATATTAAATGAAATTTTAAAAGATAAAAGATTAATTAAAGCCTTTTTAGAAGTACCATTAGAGAAGTTTATTCCGGAAAAATTCTTTAGTATTGTAAAGCTATACGAAGATGTTCCTAATCTTTTCTATTATGATGAAAAAAACCCTAACAATTATCGGACAATTTCTGCACCTCACATGATATCTATCATGCTTCAAGGTCTTTCTTTAACAGAAAATGATGACTTATTAATTTTAGGAGCAAAAAGTGGTTATATTGCTGCGTTAGCTCATAAATTGGCACCTAAGGGAGAAATTATAATACTAGAAGCTAATTCTGAAATTGCTAAACTTACTTCTGAGAATCTTAAAAAATTGAAATTAGATGATAATATTTCAATCATCGTGAAAAATCCATTAGAAGGGATGCCAGATTTAAGTCCTTGGCAAAAAATTCTTGTAACTGGCGCAATTGAACAATCTAGAATTTATCCTTTACTAAGACAACTTGATGAAAATGGAGGAATGCTGTTTGCTCCAATAGAGCAAGATTATATCCAAATTTATACACAATTCTTACGCCAAAACAATGAATATTTTGGTAGACAAAAATTACAAGTTAAATTTTCTCCACTTATTACTAAAGTTGAATTGGATGAGTTAGAATTAATAATTGATTTGGATGATTATGAAATCAAAAGTGAAAAGATAGATACCGATATAAATCAAAATAAAAAAAAAGTGAAGATTAAATATACATCAGAAATACTAGAAGAAATTGATCCTGAAGCGCATTTCAAAATTGAATCAATAGATAAAAAACAACAAGAGTTAGTACTTGCTTATTTAAAAAGTATTGAAATAATTATTAAAAACTTGAAGAAAGAAGAGACTCTTGATAAATGGTTTGATTCTGTTGAAAATGTTGAAGTTAAACTAGAAGATCTTCAGAAATATAAGAAACTATTTCAAATTAAGATTAAAAGAATGCAAAATATATTAAATCAAATTAGGTCATATAATATCATACGTAAAGAACTAGAAACAAAAGATCTCTCGAACTCAGAAATAATTGATAAAAAAGTTGAGATTATTAATAAACAAATTGATCAAATTAATATGTTTTTAGAAGTGCTTAAAGAAAATATTAGTCGAGTTAAAATTCTTTATTAAAAATAAATTTTAATATTAATCTTTCTTTTTATTGCCCTAGAAAACTCAATACTGCTTTCATAAATTCCGGTAAGTCACTTGGCATTCTGGATGTAATCAGATTATTATCTATTACTACGGAAGCATCTTCAAATATAGTACCTGCATTGATCATATCATCCTTTATGGCAAAATAGCTTGTTGCTTTACGACCATTGACTATTTTTGCTGATATTAATACCCATCCTGCATGGCAAATAGCACCTATTAATTTATTTTGTTCATTGATTTTGAACACAAAATCCAGTACCTCACTCTCTCTCCGAAGATGATCAGGATTTATCGTACCTCCTGGAATTATCACTCCATCATAATTATTAGGGTCGACTTCTTTTATTAGTTTGTCAGGCTTAATTGGATATCCATATTTCCCTTTAATTTCTCTTCTATGCAAACTTATCATTTCTGTTTCATAACCTGCCTCAATTAATCTTAATCGGGGATAATGCAGTTCAATATCCTCATACCCATCGGTAGCAAGGATCGCAATCTTTTTCTTCATTTATTTAAACCTCCTTTCATTACAAAATTATCATTTTTTAAAATTGAATTTTAAAAATTCTTCATTTTTTGGAAAGGAAGATTTTGCTTTTTATTCTACGGGTTATTAAATATATAATAAATCCCTAATTAGCATTTAAAAAGCCTACATAAACGATTAGTATCATAATAATCAATAATAAAAGATTAAAGGGTGAAGGACATATTCTATGAGGTGTTTTTTTCTTATAATTTTGATAAGATTCACCATACTTGGGGATTAAAATAAATTTTTCTTCAATAATAGCATGAAATTCTAGAGTTAGTAAAATGATTACAGCACTAATTAAACTAATGAGTGAATCTGAGAGAATTGCTGCTCCTAAAAAAATTATGCCCCATGCTGAATATACTGGATGCCTTATTAACCTAAAAATACCAGATGTAATTAACGTGAAATCTGATTCATCTAAAGACTTTACTTTATACAATTTGCTTGCTCTTTTAGCGAAATTGATACCCAAAATAACAAATACAATACCAAATAAGGCAAAATAAATCCAAAGATATTCAAAATAACTTAGATTTTGAGGAAATATTAATATTAAAAAACTTG
>JBHLNK010000162.1:0-3586 GCA_048941625.1 Promethearchaeota archaeon
CATTAGAAAGGCCCAGTTTTTTAGCTATACACTCTAATAGGATTTTTGAGAGATATTATGGAAATATTATCTTAAAACAGCACGGGAGAAAGGAGATCGAATTTGATTTGCAGAACTATTCAAATTTTTTTGATAAGGATGTAAACCTAAGAGGTATAGATTTTAAAGGTAGGAATGATAACGATGTCCTTGTTGGACCTTTAGCAAGACATAAACTAACAAATTTAGATAAATTTGAGAAAATTAACAGTTTTTTGGGTGGATTTAATAAATTTTGGGAAAAAAATCTTCTGTTTTCAAGCTTTTTAGGATTAATAGAAATATATAGCGAAGTAATACGCTGTATTGAATATTTAAACGATCCGTGCTTTAATACAAAGCGTCCTCTCCCGTCTTTCGACTCTATTAAACATCTAGAAGCATCTAGCGCTGTTGAAGCACCCAGAGGACTACTTTTGCATCATTACGAAGTCTTAAAAATGAGTAAAATTAAGTGTTTAAAGTTATTCACTGCTACAGAATTCAACCTACCTTTAATAAATAAAATGATAACTAAATACGCAAGAATTCTATATGAAGAAAAAGGTGACATCAATTTAGTGGAAAAGATGGTTCAGTTAATAATTAGAGCTTTTGATCCTTGCGTCTCTTGCGCAACTCATTAATCCTTATCTTATTTTCATACTATTAAATTACCTTTTAAAAAAATTGCCTTCCTAAAATCTTGTATTGATTAGATTCAACTATGAACATTTTATTTACAGATATCATCACAACAATTGTTAAAAATATTAACAAATATGTAGTTTTTCTAATAAAATGTAATTATTCTACAACTCTTAAATGATCTCTGATCTATTTCTTACATTTAAAATATATTAATATACCTTCTTATATTCCATAGCTATAAGAAGAATTTCAATTTTGTAAAAAAGTGATTAGAACATGAGTAAAAATAAACTCTTAATTATTGGATTGATCTTTTTGTTAATAAATAATGTTATTATCCAAATTATACAAATTACACCACTTTTAATAAATAATAGTATACTAACTAAGAGTATAGAGAAAGATAGCACTCCAATAAACGAAATTGAGCCAATGAACCTTGGGATTATCCAACGAAATTATAAGGCTGATGGATCAATTATTGAGGTAGATAAAAGTATTAATCAAGCAGATGAAACAACACCCGGTGTTGAATCGGGAACTCATCCTTTTGGGATAGATCAAACTCGATTTATTCCTAATAACGAATTAGCATTTGTTTGCTCAGGATGTAGTACAGAATTTGTTGATGCAGATATTGTAAATATCAAACTATTTGAAAATGAAAATGCTTCAACCCCTTACCAGGATATGTTGGATGTATACTGTAATTATGAAGCAGAGAGAGGACAAGCTGTTGATGCAACAAGGGGAGATGTTGATGGTGATATGATAGATGAACTTGTAATAATTAGTAATGGTGGAATAGTGTGGATTTATAAATACGACACGATTTTAAAGCAGTTTATACATCAAAGTTACAATTTAGATATATATCAAGAAAATCAATATTATAGCATTTCTTTAAATCAATTTAATTCAGATCCTGGTTTAGAAATAGTAATTGGATGTGGTCTGGATAGAAAAATCCAAATCTGGGATCCGGTTGATAGTGCAGGTAACTATTTTAGTCCGGGTGTAGTAAGTACTACAATTGGACAACCAGGAGGAATTGCTGAATTCCAAATTCCTAATCTTTCTCCACTTATGGATATAGAAACTGGTGATTTTAATGGAAATGGATATACTGATATTATTAGTCTCTTATATAATGGAGATTTATATGCGTTTGAATTTAAATTAGGAGATATAAACCCATTAGGATCAAAGGTCGAAATTAGTGAAGGAGTAGGTCAGGGATACCCCCATACTTTCCCACAGGCCCTTGCTACCGGAGACTTTAACGGAGATGCTCGTTTAGATATAGCTGTTATGGAGTGTGGTGTTAACCCAGGTGGTGCTTGTGAACATTGTGAATATTATTACATTAAGACTATTTATTGGAAAGGATTTTCAGCAGGAGGTGAGGAATTTGTGCCTTTAGGTGAGATGGATCTAAGTTATTATGTCTTTTTTCCTTCAATTGGAGCGGGTGATATTGATGGTGATGGATTATCTGAAACGGTAGTAGTGGGGAAAAGTGAACAAGGTTTAGAAGTAGAGTCCTGGTCTGTGTTGGTTTTTGATGATCTTACTACCACTCAATCACCTCTAAAAGTATCCTTTGCTGGCGAAACAGCATGTCCTTGGGCTGCAAAATCATTATGTTTTGCGGATGTAAATTTGGATGGGAGTGATGAAATTTGTTTTTCAAGTATCGAACGTTATGGAAATTCATGGTCACACCATTATCTTGCACAATTAACTGGTAGAAAAACATCTATTGTTAAAATTAATACAGAAACAAATCCATGGACAGCAACTGAATTAAAACAATTTGACCCAACATTGGGATATCCCGTTCTAGGAGATTATGATGAGGACGCGGTTGTAATAGAATATTCTGGTCAACATTTCCCTCGGATAACTCCTCAAATCCCTATTTTTGCGTTGGCAGCACCACCTATTTATTTTGATCTGAATGGTGAAGGTAGTAGTACTGCGGTATCAAAAGAAGACTCTACTTCAACAGATGAGTCAGAAAGATTTAGTATCATGGCGGGAATTAGAGTATCTTATGAACATGGATTTACATTATTTGGTACAGGAGTAACGGGTAGAGTTAGCTTAGAAGCAAATTATCAATTTTCTAAAACAAAAACTACTACAATTACCGAAACGATAGGTGTACGATATTCATCGGGTTATATGGATAATCAGATCATTTGTGATACGGTTGACTATGAATCTTATTTATACACGGTAACACAACATCCAAAGTCAGAAATGATAGGAAAAAATATGTCAATAGATATACCTATAAAAGTATCTATCTATAGTATGACAGAATCTTTATACAATAATGATAATTCTACAAATTATATTAGTTCTGAAACATATACTCATACACCAGGAAAACCTGGAACATATCCAACTCGAGAAGAAGTAAATGCATTAGAAGGCGTTGTGAAGATTATTGACGAAATAGAAGTACCACAGGGGACGGGTATCGGCTGTGGAAGTACATTAAAATATACAAGGGAAACTGCGGAATCTGTTGAAAAGGAACATGCAATGCAGCTACAGTTCACAGCGGGTATACAAGCAGGAGGTTTTGGACTTGATGTAAGCGTAGGTTATGGTCATGCTTGGGCCAATAAAGTCACTTATGGTAAAAGTATGTCATACGAGGGTACAGTTGGATGTATTTCCGATGCTAATGATTGGATGGAATATAAATATTCATGGGGGCTCTTTGTACAAAATATCGAACCAGATGAAGGTTTTTCATATCAATTAGTCCACTACTATACCGAAGGTGTTCCTAGTTATGATGATAATGGTGATGGCAATGGTAATGGCAATGGTAATGGCAATGGCAATGGTAATGGTAATGAGTCTTCAACTTCATTTTTCGAAGATCTTTTCGAATCAATTC
>JBHLNK010000012.1:0-57562 GCA_048941625.1 Promethearchaeota archaeon
CTGAAATACAAGACAAGTTATGGCATTATACTTGGATTGATCTATATGCTGGAGAAGGAAATTTGATTTTACCAATCTTAAAATCAATTTCAAGTAAAGATAAAGTGAAATTTTTTAAAGGACATATTTTTTTGTTTGATATTCATCAAGAAATGGTAAATAAATGTATAGATAATGCCCAGAAGTTTGGGATCCCTTTAGAAGTTGCTAAAAATAATATAAAAGTCCGAAATAATTTAAAAAAATTCCCTACTTTCCTTAAGAATAACCACTTGCCTTTATACCATATTACAAATCCCCCATATTTATATTTGGGATATATTAAAAAACATAAAGACACTCAAAAATATTTAGAGTTATTCAAAAATAAAAATGAAGGTTTTCAAGATCTTTATCAAATTGCTATGATGAATGACTTAAGAAATAATCTTGAAAGGATGATTTATATAATTCCCTCAAATTTTCTATTTGGTGCTTCAGTTTCCAATAAATTTCGTATAGATTTCTTAAAATATTATGCAATAGTAAAAATGATTATTTTTGAATTGAAAATTTTCGAATATACTGGAACTAATATTTGTATTGGGTTTTTCAGAAAGAAAGATGTACCAATATCAGAAATTGTTCGATTTAAAGGATTAAAGTTTAAAAAAAAAGAGAGATTTGTCGAGAAAGATTATATACTTAAACCAGAATTTAAATATCGCGCAGGTTCTGAATTCGATGAGTTTCTGAATGATTATAATTTCCAAAATCAACTAAATGTAATATATTATCTGAAAAAGGAGGAAATATTAAGCAATCAAGGAATTAATGAAATCAATGTTATTGATGCTAATAATTATCAAAATAGTGAATACAAAAAATTAGTTCTTCGTGTAAATAATACTTTAAAAGAAAAAATTAAGAAAAGTATCTTATACGTTCGAACTGTTGACACAGGTTCATATAATGGAAGAGTTGGATTATGGAAAATAGCCGAAGACTTCGATGTGGATGGTATTTATGTTTCAGGAAATACTTATCGAACTCATCCAATCCAAATATTTTTTGAACCTACTCTAAATCTAAATGAACAACTATTATTAAAAGATTATTTCAACTTTATGTTAGAAACTTTTAGAAAAAGATTAGACAGTGAATTCCTTACAACATATAAATATTCTGATGCCCAATATACAAGGAAATACTTAGGTTTAACTCAAGCCAGAGCATTAATTCAGACATTCCCGTACTACGATGGAAGCGTTAAATATGGAGAAAAACTAAGGAAATTTATTCAAGAGGAAAATTTTGATGGAATTTTGAAAGTTTTAAACGCTTGCAAAGATAAATGCAACTAGTCCTAGAAATGCAGCTATTTTTAGCAATAAACTGATCCGTTTAAAATCTTGTTTAATTAAATTACTCTTTAACATTAAAATTATAGCATATGAGACTACTACTAATCCAAATAGCATAGAAATTAAAAATAAGTATGGATTAATGATTGAAGTAAAATATGGTAGTATAAAAAATAATATTGCTAGTAGTGCAAATAAAAGTGAAAAGATAGTTGATTTTTTAATTCCGATTCGAACAGCTAAGGTTTTAACTCCTTCTTTTTTATCTCCTTCAATATCTTCACATCCTTTAATAACTTCTCGAGAAAGGAGTAGAAAAAATGATGTTAAAAAGAAAAAATAGATGTACGGAGGAACAAGCGAACTATTCAAAACAGCACCATAAATAAGGCCAATTGAAAATGATATACTGACAATAATATTACCGTAAAATCCACTTTTTTTACCCCATGCAGCATATAGCCATCCTATAAACGCAAAAAAGACAGCTAAAATAATATTTAAATATCCTATATTAAAAAAAACGCTATGAAAAATCGCAATAATAATCCCAATTAAAGCTGTAATTATCCAAAGGACTTTTGCTTGCTTTAATGTAATTGCACCTCTAGGAATTGGTCGTTCTGGACGATTAATTTTATCAATTTCAATATCATAATAATCATTAATGACCATACCAGACCCTGCTATGAAGAAGTACGTTAAAACACCTAGAATAATATTAATAATTAGATTAAACCAGTATACTCCTGTTCTTGTATTTAAAATACCTATTATGACTGTCAAACTTCCCATTAAATCATTAATAGGACGAAGTATTTCAAGAATATCTTTAAATTTCATTTATAGGTTTACCTTACTTTAGAGAATAATTTTTTTTTTGTGATTTTGCTGTATCTTTGACCTCATCAATTATATCTTTTAAAGAATTTCCATTGTCTTTTAGTACATTATTTTCAATATACGTTCCCATTACTATAATATCTGCTCCTGCTTCAATGAATGACCTCGCATCTTCCTTATTCTCTACGCCTCCACCAACAATAATTGGAATATTTAAAATAGATGAACAAGTTTTTACATGTTCAGCTGGAATTTTCTCACTTCCTGATCCGGCTTCTAAATATACCATTTTGAATCCTAACATTTCGGCTGCTAAAGCATAAGCAGCAGTTAGTTTGGGTTTTCTTCTTGGTAACAAATTTGCGTTTCCAATCCAGCCAGCTGTAGCACCGGGTTCTACTATCAAATATGCCATAGAAATATACTCTAGGTTATAAGATTTTATAGTATATGAAGCTAAAGCTTGTTGACCAATTATAAAATAAGGATCACATGAATTCAATAAAGACATATAAAAAATAGCATCAGCATATTGAGAGATATTACTTATTCCTCCTGGAAAGATAATTATAGGTATATTCACCTTACCTTTTATTGCCTGAATAGTCTTATCAACAAAATTTTGATCAAAAACTGTGCTTCCTCCAATTAGGATACTATCTGTTCCTGCATCTTCAGCATATTTAGCCATCTTTCCAGCTTTATTTGGCCCTTGTCTTAAGGGATCCGGATCTATTAATGAAAAATGCAAAGCACCTTCACTATTAATTTTTTTAATTATATACTCATAGGTGCTTCTTTCTATATATTCATCAATAATTATATCTGTCATAAATATCACAACTTTAAGATTATAACCTTTTTTTCTTACCTACAATCATTTTTTTAATCTTATCATAAATTCCAATAACATCTTCTTTCCATATAGAAAAAGAATCTATGTTTTTCGGAAAATTTTTATATAATTTAGAAATCTCTTTCATTTTAATCCTTAGAAAATTTAAATCCAATAATAAATTGGGTTGGGAAATACCTCTAAATGCTTTTAATGCCATATTAATTAAAGATAAATCTAAATGCCCTTTTGATGAAATTTCCAATATTTCTTCTCCAGTTAACAAATCACGTTCTAAACCAAAATTCAAATCTTGATTTGAAAGAGATTGAAGAACAATTCTGAGTAAATCTAATGAAGCGAACTCCGCCCCAAAACTAGTCATTACATGATAATTATAATCCCATAATTCATTAACGGAATAACTATTATTTTCTATAGCAGTGATAGCTGAATTTGCAGCATAAAAACCTCCTCTCATTGATGGATCTATCCCACCTCCGTGTAGTGGATTAACTTGACATGCTGCATCTCCCACGAATAGTATTCCATTGTCTACACAAGACCAAAGTGGCCTTCTTACAGGAACAACTCCACCTCCTGAAGAAACGATATCATATTTAGAAGTATTGATAAATTCATGAAAAACATATTCATTATATAAATCTTTGACCTTACCTCCATAATCCATAAATGTTCCAACTCCAATATTTATACAAGCCTCATTCTTTGGAAAATACCAAATATATCCTCCTGGAGCTTTCTCTTGATCAAGAATAATAGTGATATATTCAGGATCATTAATTTCTTGATCTTTAGATGGAAATTTCACGATTTCACGATAGCATAAAATACTGTCCTCTTTTGCAATTTCCTTTTCTATTAATGAACTTTTAATTTTCTTTCTTAGAGGTGAATAAAAACCACTAGCATCAATGACAATATTAGTATTCAATACCACTCGTTCTCCATTTTCTAATTTTAATTGAACACCATTAATAGTTTTATTCTTATAGACTAAATCTATAACCATGGTATTGTCCAAAAATTGTGTGATCCCAGCATCAAGAGCTTCATTTAATAACCGTTGTCCAAATTCTAAACGATTAACTATATAACCTGCTTGTTTTGGATCGATTAAATTGATACATTTCTTTAGATTTGGTGAATATAATTTTGCTCCTTTAATATGACAGGAAAGTTCTTCATCCTTAGGATGATTTATTTTTAAAATGTCGAATATTTCATTTCCTACAGCGTCACCACAAATTTTATCTCCAATTTTTTCTCTTGGTTTCCTGTCGATTAAACATACATTTAATCCATTTTTTGCGGCGAATCGAGCAGCTGTAGTGCCACCTGTACCCGCACCTATTACTACTACATCAAAAGACTTTTGTATGCTTTCCATGACAAGAGATCTTAAAATTTTATTACTAAATTTTTGAATAATTTTTTTATAGTAAAGTTAGAAGATATATTAATATAGTACTGCCTAGCGGAACAGTCAAATCATCATAAGTGCTAGGAGAAACAAGTTCAATTATTGTTGCAACACAGCTAGTAATTAAGGAGTATATCAAAATAGTTGGTATTGGTAATGGATCTTGAAAAGTGGGAATTAGCAAACCAAATAGAAAAAATGAAAGAAAACATAATATATATGCTGTAAAAAAGAAAGTAAGTGATCCTTCTAAAGTCCTCTTAGATTTTGTCCATGATAAACAAAGGCTTATTTTTCCATAACGTTTTCCTATAACAGAAGCTAATGTATCGGCAACTATCATTATTAAGACTCCTGCTATCGGAAAATAGAATTGGTTTGGTGCAAAAATTCCAAAAATTAGAACTAGAGAGGTAATTGAAAGACAGTAAAAAAATGGACCTTGAAGAAAAGCCCTTTTTAAACCTTCTTCTTGTTCCTCAGAAATCGCTTCATATAAATCTTTTAATTGTTTAACTTTTGATTCTTTTGAACTAAAATAAACGAATAATGTCAAAATACCTGCAATTATAGATGGCCAAAATGGCCAAAAGTAAAATGGCGAACTAAGAATTGCTAAACCAGCGAACATATGAACTGCTTTTCTTGCACCAAATTTAGAAAGCTTTTCTTTTTTATATAATATCAAAGGGATAAAAATGGTTAATAAAACGTAAAAGAAAGTGATTCCGACAATTCCAAGGTCAGTGAGAATTCTACTCATTTTCAAATCAATCGTTTAATTTATAAACCAAAAAAGTATTCTTACTTTAAAGACTTTATTAAGGCTTTAGATTTTACGAATCTTCCGAATATTAAGAATATTTTGAACGAGAATTTAATTATTTCATACAGCAGTTTTTATATTTCTTCCCACTTCCACAGGGGCATGGTGAATTGCGTCCAACATTCTTTAATTTGATTTGATTCAATGAAATCAATGTTTCTTTGTTTTTTACTTGATCTGATATTATTTTTAATTGAGCTAGAGCATGAGTATAAAATATTTTCCAGCCCTTACATAAGACACTTAAGTTTTTTGAGAGATCTAAGTTTCCAATACGAAACTTTTGGCAATCTCCATGACAAAGATTAAGGTAAGAACATGAATTACATTCTGAGTGCCAAATAGATTTTTTTCTACCAAATTTTTGATAAGTTGGAGATTCAAAAAGATCATCCCAGCTATCTTCAAGAATATTACCCAATAAAAGATCTTTTCGAACAAAAAAGTCACAGGGGTAAATACAGCCATCATATTCGACTACAAAATATTGCCGACAGTCTTTTCCCATGCAACAAACATTGTATCTCCCATATATTAAATATTCTAAAATAGAATCAAAAAGTCTTATAGATATTCTATTTATGTCTTCTTTTTTCCATTGATCAAATAAATCACAAAGAAAAATACCCCATTCTTTTCCTGTTATAGAAAAAGGTTTTGGATTATTATTTTCATCAAATTCAACACAGGGAATATACTGGTGATAATAGAATCCATGTTCTTTTAAGTATTGATAAATTTCATTTGCCTTCTTGACATTTTGATTGTTTACAAGAATTAAAATATTAAATTCAACATTATTTTGCTTTAGTTTTTCAATTCCTTTCATCACTAGGTGGTGAGTTTCTTTATATCCAATGGTTTTCCTGTAATAATCATGTATATAAGCAGGACCGTCAAGACTTACCCCAAGTAAAAATTTATATTCTCCAAAAAATTGGGCAAAATCATTTGTAATTAATGTACCATTTGTTTGGAGACCATTACTTATTATAGCTCCAGGAGGAGCATAACGTTTTTGAAGTTCAATAGCTTTTTGATAGAATTTTAACCCCATAATCATTGGTTCTCCTCCCTGCCATCCAAAAGCATAATTTTTATTTTGATCTGTTTTCATATAACTTGAAATTAATGTTTCAAGCACTTTATTAGACATTCTTGGTTTATCTTTATTTGTTTCAAGGTGATCTATATAAAAACAGTATTTGCATCTCAAATTACAGTCAGCAGATGCCGGTTTTATTAATAATGAAAAAGGTTTCATTTACTTGATTTTAAATGATTGGTTATATAACAAATTTATTACGTTCAGATTATGTCTAAATTTTATAAAAATTTATAATTTTGAACTAATTTAATAGATTATTAAATATCTAATACTAATTTCAAACGTATGTTAAGAGTAGGAATAATTGGTTGTGGTGATATTGCCAACCTTAATGTTTTAGGTTATCTCCATTCAGGCGATACTGAAATTGTAGCTGTCTCAGACACTAATATTAAAAATGCTAAAGAGAAACTAGAAAAATGGGGTTTAAGAACATTAAAAATATACCCTGATTACCGCAATATGATTGATAAGGAAGGTTTAGACATAGTTGAAATTTTAACTCCACATCATCTTCATGGACCTATGACGGAATATTGTGCTAAAGCAGGAGTTAAAGGCATTTCGGTTCAAAAACCAATGGCTCACACATTAGCAGATTGTGAAAGAATGATTAGAGTTTGTGAAGAACAGAAGACTAAATTAAAGGTCTATGAAAATTTTAGATTCTATCCTGTGTTTTTAAGAGCGAAAGAATTATTAGATAAAGGAATTTTAGGAGAATTGACGAATTTTAGAATCAATTCGATTAACGCTGGAGGACCGAGTATGCCAAGAGATCTAAAATCGACCGGATGGCGTCAAAATTTTGATATCTGTGGAGGAGGTCCATGGGTTTATGATGATGGCATTCATAAATTTTCAATGGCTTTATGGTTAATGGGGCAAGAAAAAGTTGAAAAAGTTTATAGTTGGATTGATTATTTTGCTGCAGTTTTGGATGGACCAAGTTATATACTTTGGAGATATCCAAGAATAAAAGATAATGAGCCCCCTAAATATGGAATTTTTGAGATCACCATAGCTCCTAATCTATATTACCCCACCAACTACTATGTTTGTGATGAATACATTGAAATATCTGGTACAAAAGGTCTAATGTGGATAAATCAATGTACATGTGGAGGTAATTTTATTTCAAAAAGTCCACAGTTTCCTCCTATTATTGTGTATACTGATGGAGAAGTAAACACTTTTGGAAATGATCTCCCAAGAGATTGGAGATATTCTTTTATAAATTCAACTGAACATTTTATTGAAGCTATGAAAAGTGGAAGGGAACCTGTATACAATGGGGAGGAAGGAAAAAACCTATCTATTTTCGCTAAAATGGCATATATCTCAGATCAACAAAAAAGGCAAGTTTTTTGGGAAGAAATGACTTCTGAGAATGAGTTAAACCGTTCATGCTTAGTTGAAAAACCTAAAGATATTAATGGTGCTGGATTACATAAATATTTTTCAAGAATACGAAAAGACTTAAAAAAAGGGAAACAGGCAGGTTTAATTCAAAAAGAATTGAAATATGATAAGGATTTATTAGTTGATTAATAATTTATTCAAGGATTATCTCTTTTGATTGTTCAACGGAGTTAATAGCAGCTAGACTAAATTTCAATATAGATCTTGCTTGTTCACCAGACAGTATCGGTTTTTTATTATTCTTTACAACATCTATAAAATAATTGGTTGTATTAATAAAACTATATTTCCAATCTTTTTGAAATTCTGTATAAGTTTCTACATTTCCATCTCTTATTATTACAATAGGTGGAAAAACTTCTGATTCAGACATTTTATTACCAATTGAAGTTCCTTGATTGATTTTCATAATACCACGGCTAGCAATGATTTCAATGAATTCATCTACAGGATAATATTTTGAATCTGAAAAATCCATCATCGGTAAAAGAGAAAATTCCATAGTACCATATTGGGGTACTAAATGTACTTTACTTTGCTTGTACTTAAACATTACATAAGCGGGAGCATCAAGGCCTTGAAAATTACCAGTCCAAGCGAATACTTTTTCTATTTCTTCATTAAAAAACCAATATGCTAAAGAAAATGCATGCCAGCCATTATCAAAGAGTATTGGGGACCCTTTTGAACCACCCCCAATTTTATTAGGATCTTTTCTCCAAATTTCTGCACTTTCAGGAATTTTCCAACCCCCTTTAGACCCAATTGCTGTCTTAATTCGAATTGATGACGGATCACCAATATAATCACTGTCTAATAACTGCTTTGCTTTTATAATATGAGGAGTAAATACAAAATTTTCATAAACCGAAAGAATTGAACCTGATTCCTTACAAGCATCAATCATCATATCTGCTTCTCTCAATGATAAAGCCATTGGTTTTTGAACAGATATTCCTTTCACTCCTTTCTGAGCAGCACAAATGGTTGAATCAGCGTGAAGATGGTGAGGTAAGAGTATTTCCACAAGATCTAAATCTTCTTTATCTAACATCTCCTTATAATTTGAATAAATATGAAGATTAGGGTTTAAATTAAATTTTTTTATTTTTCTTTTTGCTTTTTCAACAGTTCTATTACAAAGGCAAGTGATCTCTATATCATTTCGATTTAAATATCCCAAAACATTAAGATCGAATATAACCCCTGTACCAATAAAACCGACTTTGAGCATAAACTATTCAGGAAGAGTATTATTATTTAAATTTATAAAATATCTATAAATAAATATAGTTATCTAGAGCTGAATAAATGGAAATTAAATTGATCAACGAATTAAGTCAGTGTATTAGAAGTTTTTTTGAAATAAGTGAGCTAAATCGGCTTCCTGAGAATTATGGTACGATTAGAATTTTCGATGATCCCATAATTGGGGTAGCTCGAGGAGATGACCCAATATTTCAGGAATTCAAGAAGGTTGTTGGACCAGAACATTTAACTCCTCTTGAATTCTGGTTAAAAGAAGGTCAGAGTGAAATAAAGGCTTCAGAATTACGAGTTGTTTCTATAGTTTTTCCTTATGTTAACAAAATTAGAAATGAAAGTATAAAAATAAAAACAAATTCAGAATTAGTCGTCCCTGCTGAGATTTATGCAGTAGGCAGAAATTATGCTAATCCATTTAAAAAAGCTGTATGTAGAGAAATAATTGATTTTTTTCATAAAAATGGTTTTAAAACAATAGTAGGAATGTTATCCGAGTTTGTTAGCATTATTGTAGCAGAAAAAATTTATTCTAATTGGTCAGAACGCCATATTGCTTTTGCTGCAGGATTAGGTACATTTAGTCTACACGAAGGTTTAATTACTGACGTAGGTTGTAATATTAGGTTAGCTTCTGTCATAACCAATGCTCCTCTCAATGTTACAAAAAGAGAAAATGATGATCCTTATGGAAATTGTTTGTTTTATGCAGAAGGTACTTGTAGAAAATGTGAGGAGAGATGTCCTGCTAATGCTATTAATGAAAATGGACATGATAAAGATAAATGTCGTGAATATTTGCGAAAAGTAGCAAAAATATATCTTGAACGTGTTGGATCAATTTTAAAACCTCATAGACGTCGTGTAGATTGGAGATTACGGCATCCCTCTTATCCAGTTGGATGTGCGTTTTGCCAATTTGGAGTTCCTTGCATGGACAAAAATCCAGTAAAAAAAAGTAATTAAATTAAAATTTTTTAAAAGATATCAAAAATTCTCAAGAAATTCTTCCATTACTCTGATATAATCTTCTTTAGCTTCATAATTAATCATATGTCCTATTTTCGGCGTAAAAATTTCTAATTTAGAATTCGGTATTAGTTTATGCATATTTTTTGATTCTTCTGGAAGAATAAATATATCTTTATCTCCTGTAAGTATGAGAGTAGGGACAGTTATTGTAGATAATTTGTTTTCAACATTATAGTTATTCACTATAGAGTTCATTGTCTTTAATCCTACGTATTCTTCATTTTCAATTGTTTTATCCACAAATTGCTCTATAAGGGACGAATTTTTTCTTTGATATTTTCGATTAAAACAAAGATTGATAAATATTGTTTCTATTACCTCACGGTCTTTTATTCTCATTTTTCCTGTTCTAAGATCTTCAATATACTGAATTAAGCCGGGATTTTTTAATTTTGGAGCTGTAGCCATTAATATCAAGCCCTTTAACCTTTTATTTAAATCTGGAATGGTAGCATAAATTAAAGCAATCATTCCACCCATACTATGACCATGTAAAATAATTTTCTCTTCTCCTATAATTTTTGCTAAAGATTCCTCCAAATATTTAGCCAAATCAACCAAATCATAGGATTCAGATTCTGGTTTATCGCTTTTTCCGTGACCAAGATGATCAATTGCTATAATTCTATACTTATTTGAGAAATAATCTACTAGATCTTCATATATCCAAGAACTCCCTAAAAAACCATGAATATAAACAATAATTTTTCCCTTTCCTTTATCTAAGTAATGTATAGAATAACCATTATCAAGTTTTATATACGGCATAATTTCAAATAAACTAAAAAATGAATTAAATATATTTCGAGTCTTTATTATATAAACTTTTAATTCTCTTTTAGAGATTTGAAATATTATCACAAATTTCATTAAGTAATTTTATTTACAAATCTCAATGCTGTCGAATAGAAAAGAATTAGATCCAAAAAAAGCTTATGAACGAGCTTTATATCGTGGATGTGGCTATTCTTATGAAGATTTAAAAAAACCAAAAGTGGCTATAGTAAATTCATGGAATGAAATAAATCCTGGACATATTCATTTAAGAAAATTAGCTGAATTTGTTAAGGAAGGAATTTTAGAAATGGGAGGGACTCCAATGGAATTTAATACAATTGCCCCATGTGATGGAATTGCTAATTCTGGAAACTTCTCAAATTATACATTACCTTCTAGAGAGATTATTGCAGCTTCGGTGGAGAGTATGATTAAAGCATATAACTTTGATGGAATGGTATTGATGTGTTCATGCGATAAAATCATACCTGGGATGCTTTTAGCAGCGGCAAGATGTAATATTCCTTCTATATTTTTAACTGGAGGAATTATGCTTCCTAAAACATTCTTAGAAGGTCCACTTAAAGGTAAAACCTTTGTAACCTCCGATATTAAAGAAGCGATTGGAAAATATAATTCTGGTGAAATATCAAAAGAAGAATTATTTCTCATTGAATCAGAAACATGTTGTTCCCCTGGTGCTTGTAATATGATGGGTACTGCGAATACAATGGCATGTATTGTAGAAGCATTAGGGCTTTCATTACCAGATTGTGCAACTTTAGATGCTTTGAGTAAAGAAAGAAAGGTTCTAAGTAAGGAAACGGGAAAAATTATAATAGATTTAATTAAAAAGGACATAAGAGCCTTGGATTTAATTACTAATGATTCAATTAATAATGCCATTAAGGTCGGTTTATCATTTGGAGGATCTACTAATATGATATTACATTTATGTGCTTTATCACATGAAATTGGAGGTAGTTTAAATCATTTTGATTTTGATTATATTAGCAGATCAGTTCCATTATTAGCTAAATTCAAACCAAGCTCAGAATATAATCTTTCAGAGTTCCATGAAGCTGGTGGAGTAAAAGTCTTAATGAAGAAATTATCAAAACTGTTGAATTTATCCACAAAAACTGTTCTTGATGTAAGTCTTGAAGAATACCTTCAAAGAATAGAATTTGAAGATTATCAAATTATAAGAAACATAGAAGATCCTATCTCAAACGAGGGAGGAATCGCAGTTTTGAGAGGAAATTTAGCACCCGAAGGAGCAGTTATAAAGCAAAGTGCTATTGATCCTAAAATGAAGTTTTTCAGAGGTTTTGCAAAAGTTTTCGAATGTGAGGAAGAATTAAAAGAGGCTTTATTATCAAATAAAATCCAAGAAGGTGATATAATAGTAATTCGCTATGAAGGTCCAAAGGGTGGACCAGGGATGAGAGAATTATCAATATCCGCAGCAATTATGGTAGGAAAGGGATTAGATACATCTGTTGTCTTAATAACTGATGGAAGGTATTCGGGTGCTACAAGAGGTCCTTGCATAGGACATGTTTGCCCTGAAGCAATCGAAGGAAGCCCAATAGCAATTATTCAGAATGGAGATGAAATCGAAATAGATATTGATAAACGAAAACTAGAAGTATTAATTTCTACTAGTGAAATTAAAAAAAGGTTAAAAAAATGGCAAAAACCTAAGGATAAAATCACGACAGGTTATTTGAATATATATAAAAAAATAGTAAGCTCTGCTAAATATGGAGCTTATTTACAGTAAAATTTTTAATCATGATTGAAAATAATCATATATTAGAAACTTTGGAGGAAATTTCTTTTCCACGGTTATCTGGAACAAAATTTGAAATTAATGCTTATAATAAAGTAAAAGATAAAATAGAAAAATTTGGTCTCTCTCCAGAAAGTCAAGATTTTATTTATAGTAGTTTTTATTCTAGGATTTATCCACGATTAGTTCTAACTTTATTAACTTGGTTAATTTTTATCCTATGTATAAATTTGAATACTTTTTTTAACATAATTAATCTTATTATTATCGTAATTTTTATTGGAATTTTAATTAAAATAACTCGAAATCCTGAAAACATTAAACTTGGACCTAAATACACGTCTCAAAATTTATTCATAAAAATCCCTTCTACCTCTCAGGAGGAAAATTTAGAGCATAATATCCTACTCTTTTCACATTTAGATTCAAAAGGACAGAAATTCTCAATTAAGATTAGGATTCAATTATATTACTGTTGGATAATATCATTTCCTTTAACTCTTCTATTAGTCATTATAAATTCTTATTTTTTAACAAACGTTATTATTTTATTATATATTTTGGAAATCATTTTATTAGTCGTTAATTGTTTAGTTACAATTATACTTTGGATGAATACAACGAATAATCAATCTCCAGGAGCAATAGATAATGCTTCTGGAGTTTCTTGTGTTTTAGAATTATTAAATTATTATTTGAAACTGGAAAATAGGTTAAAAAATTACTCACTATGGTTTGTTTTTACTGGTGCTGAAGAGTCTGGGACCATGGGTGTAAGAAATTTTTATAAGTATGTGAAGGATTTTGATAGAGAGAGGACATACATAATTAATTTTGACTCTATCGCTAAACATGTTTATTTGTGGGATCATGGTCTCCTTAATAATAAATATTATAAATCTTTTAATTATATTTTAGAAAATAAAGAGATAATGAGTTTAGTTAAGAAAACCTACCGATTTTACATTGGAACTTACAGTGATGGTTTATTTTTATTGAATAAGAAATTTCGTGGACTAGGTAATGGAGATAAAAGCTATTATAACTTTATTCACTCAGAAAATGATACTATTGATAAAATTGATATCAATGTTATAGAAAAACTCTGTTGTCTTTATAAAATCGTACTAAATGAAATTGACATTGAATTGAATAAATAGAATTGAGTGCTGATTTGTAATTTTTTATAATAATAAGGAGTTAGGAATCGTACTTACACCACCTCAAACGGCCGAATATATAATATCAAGATTAGGTAAAATTCAAAATACAGATAAGATCTTAGATCCATGTGTTGGGAAAGGAATATTTGTGGAAAAATTATTAGAATCTGGAATTTCAAAAAATAAAATATTTGCTTATGATATAAATTCTGAATTTAAGGATGATATTCATAAACTAGGGATAAATTATAAGATCCAAGACACTCTTTTAACTCTATATCCTGATTCTTATAATAAATTTGATTATATCGTAGGAAATCCGCCATACCTAAATAAGGCAAGTACTTATGTTCGTAAAAATAAGATAAAGCTGAGAAATATTTATGGAAAGATAAATGCTCATGAAACTTATTCTATGTTTATTGTTAATAGCATTTGGCGTTTAAAAGAAGGAGGAAAATTAGGTTTTATTACTAGTGATTCATTTTTAACCCTAAGTACTCATAAAAAACTAAGAAGATTTATTCTTAATTATTGTAAAATTAATGAAATTCTTTTAGCACCCAAAAACTTATTTTCCAGTCAAAAAGTAAGTACTAGTCCTGTTATTATCATTCTAACAAAATGCTCTGGACATAAAAACATTAAAAATAGAGAAAGTAATATAATGAGGATTATACCTCGAGTCAATAATGAAAATGAATATTATTCCCCTCCCCTTGTCAATCAGATAGAACAAATTAGGTATAAATCATTACCGTTTAACATTTTCTTTACGGATGTTGATATTAATACAGTCAATATGTTTGAAAAAGCTCCAAAATTGAAAAAATTCTTAAAGGGTTATATAGGTATGCACACACATAATAATAGGAAATTTATAGCTGCAATTGATGGTACGGAACTAGCTGAGGTATTTAATAAAAGAAATTTAAATATAGATAATCCAAAAAATAAGTTCAAAATTGTTATGAAATCAGCTTTAGAGGTTTCTGATTGGAAGCCTTACTTAAAACGAGGGGGCGGAGATCAATATTATCGACCAATTATGGAAGCATTAGATTGGAGGGAAGAATCTAAAATAAAATATGACATCCCTAAAAATGTCCCATTTGAAATGGAAGGGATTGTAATTAGTGGAGTAAGTTCAAGATTGGCCGCACGGTATATGCCAAGTGGATGTTATTGGGATTCTAATAAAGCAATTGGATTTATAATCAAGGATAAATCAATATCAATTCAGTACGTCCTTGGGTTGTTAAATAGTTCTTTATACAATTATATGACAAAAGGAATTATTAATATTACAAGTAGTTTACAAATTTCAGGTATTCATGCTCTACCCTTCATTAAACCAGAAAAGGAATTTAAGGAAAGAATTGAGGTTCTTGTAACATCAATTATTAAGAGTAAACAGAAAAACTTGAAATATGATTACAGTAAAGAGCAAAGAGAAATAGATGATGCAATTTTCAATTTTTATGCAAAAAAATATAAGTTAACCGGTGAGTTAAAGAAAATACTAGATGAAAATTATGCAGTATATAGCAATTAAAGCTTTTCTTTTTTAATTTCTTCCTCATAAATTTTTCTTTGCTCAATTAGATAACTGGGGCGTGGAACATCCCACCAACCTACTGCAGGACTTCCAGTAAAAGGGTAATCTCGATTTACCAGAATTTCCAATACGGATGGTTTTCCTGATTCAGTGGCTCTTTCAAGTGCAGGAATAATTTCTTCTTTTTTAGAGATTTTCTCACTGTAACATCCAAAAGCTTCACCGATTTTTGCAAAATCAGGAGAGTATGGATTACCAGCATTATCATAGAAAGCAGTGCCATAACCTCGATCTTCTCCAAAAGCGGCTTGTTGTAAGTCTTTTATAGCTATCCAACCATAATTATTCAAAATAATAAAGAACATATTAGTTAATCCAAGTTGAACAGCTACAGATAATTCCGAAATTGTCATCATAAAGTCCCCATCTCCAACTAGGGCAAGGACTTGTCTATCTGGTTTTCCAATATCAATGGTGCCTAATTTTGCTCCAATTGCTGCTGGAACACTGTAACCCATTGTAGAGAATCCACCTGCAGTCAAACACGTTCTTGGTTCATAAAATTCTAATTCTTGTAGCATCTGAGCTTGTACATTCCCTGAACTAGTTACAATTATGGCATCTTTTTCAAAAAATTTTCTAATTTCTCTTAAAACTGTTGAAATCATTACAGGAACTTTGCTATCATCCCGATGTTCATCAAGAAACTTAAACCATTTCTTCTTTTCTTCTTGCATTTCTTTATAATAATTTGTATTTTGATAATCTTTATTAAAATCCCCTAATTCATCAATAATTTGATTCAAGCACGCTTTCGCATCTCCAACGATACCTACAGTAACGGGATAATTTTTACCAATTTCATGAGGATCAATGTCAATATGAATAAGTTTAGTAGGGGGAATTGAAAAGCTTACACCTTCCTTGTATGAACTTGCAGTCTCATCGGCAAACCTACAACCTACTGCAAGAATTACATCAGCACTTGATGTCATTTTTAAACCTATTGTTGTCCCTTTGGATCCTGCTGACCAACAATATAATGGATGAGAATTATCAATAATATCCTTTCCCATCATTGTAACTACTACTGCGGCACCGATTTTTTCGGCTAATATTTTAATCTCTTGGCTAGCATTAGAAGAAATTGCTCCTCCTCCGATAAATAAAACTGGTCTTTTTGAATTTTTAAGTAAATCTGTAGCTTTCTTTATAGTCTCAGAATCGGCCATGATACGCCCAATAGATCTTCTTTGTAATGGTTCTGGGATTTCAACTTCAATGGAATTAGCTTGTACATCCATTGGAAGATCTATATGAACCGGTCCTCTTCTTCCTGTTAACATTATATTAAAAGCTCGTTGCATAACTGTTGCTAATTGTCCTACAGTATCAACCTCAAAGCTACGCTTTACTATGGGTTCTAATATTTTAGGCAAACTTGAATCTTTTTTTCTCTCAATTTCTTGAAGTACGCCCTTACCTCTCATATGTACATGAGTATCTCCTGTAATTATAAGACAAGGAAATGAATCCACAAATGCATCCGCTACACCAATAGCAGTATTAATTGCTCCAGGACCAATTGAAGTAAAAACACATAAAGGTTGTTCAGTGATTCTATAATATCCAACTGCGAAATGTACACCAGACATCTCCTGCTTAGGTTGAATTAATTGGATTTTACCTTTGTCTTTGAAAAAAGCATCTACAAGAGGCAAATTTCCATGACCAGGAATCCCAATGACATACTTCATACCTTCTTTTATTAAATATTTGGAGATTATCTCCCCACCAGTATATTTCGGCATTGTAATATCTATTGAATTTATATTTTTTTATTAAATATAATCTGACAAACTAAAAATAGATTTAAGTTTATAAACAATTTAAAATTTCGAATTGAAAATAATTATTGCTTTAAATAATGAAATGAATTCAAAAATCTAATATCCCCTCCTTTTTATAAGTTAAATATTAAGATTTTAACTTATATACCAATTATTGGTATTTTATTAAACTTAGTCGATGGGTAACGTGCCTTCAATTTTAGAAAAAATTAAAATTTTAGGTGAAAATTCTAAATACGATATCTGTGCAAGTACAGCATCTAGTCGTACTGATAAATACCCAAAACTTTTCGGTAAAACTAAAAAATGGATTGGTGCTACCGAAAGTGGCGGAATTTGTCATAGTTATACCCCAGATGGGAGATGTATGAGTCTTTTTAAAACATTATATACTAACAAATGTATTTATAATTGTAAGTACTGTTTTTCTCATAGTGCCAAGCGGAAAATGAGTTTTACTCCGGAAGAGTATGCTAGAACATTTATGAAATTATATTCAATGAATGTTGTGGAAGGCGTTTTTATATCTTCAGCAGTTTGTGGGAGTGCAGACAGAACTACTGAAGAAATGTTAGAAGCAATTAGATTACTGAGATTTAAATATCATTTTCAAGGATACGTGCATTTCAAATGTTTACCAGGTGTAAGTCAATATCTTTTAAAAGAAGCAATATCATTATCAGATCGAATTTCAATTAATACTGAAGCTTCAACTAAAGACTATCTTGCTGAAATTGCTGATCAAAAAAATTTTGTAAATGATATTTTAACTCGCCAAAGGTGGTTAAAGCAAATTCGTGTTAAGCATAATGAGGAGACACTCAAAATTATGAAAGATTTAAAACAAGATCAAAATTTAAAATTTCAAGAAAAAATGATTAACGATAGACGGAAAAATGGATACAAAAAATTTCGCTGGGATGGAGCGCCAATTCTTAATAGTGGTCAAACTACTCAATTTGTAGTAGGCGCAGCTGAAGAAGAAAGCGATTATGATTTACTTAAAAGGATTGATTGGGGATATAAAAAAATTGATTTAAGAAGAGCATATTTTTCATCATTTATTCCAATCGAAGGCACACCTTTAGCTGGTAAACAGGCAGCACCACTAGCAAGAGAACACCGATTATATCAAAGTGATTGGCTATTGAGAATTTATCATTATGATTTAGATGATTTGAAAGAAATTCTAACAAATGATGATAATTTACCTAAGGGAGATCCGAAAATTCACTTAGCTAGAAAATATTTTAGAGATCATGGACTTGTGGACCCAAATCAAGCTTCTTATAATGAGTTATTAAGAGTTCCTGGTATAGGGCCAATTTCAGCGAAAAGAATAATAAATTTAAGAACAAAAAATTTTATTTTTAAACGAAGACTAGATTTAAAATCTGTTGGAGTTGTATTAAAAAGAGCGGAGCCCTATCTCATAATCAATGGTCATAATCAAAGAACTATCCAGAATTTTATAGATCTTGATAATAATCATTTCTTACGTGGTGAAAACGTTTGACAAAAAGAATAGATAGTAAAGATCCACTAGAAGTCGTAGGGTGTGCTAGGGGGCACTCATATGAAGAATTGCTTAATAATTTGCCACGTCATCAAAATTTTAACCAAAATTTGATTAAAATCATTAAGAAGATACCAGAAGTTATTTTACGCAATTCTGGTTCACCTTTAGCAAAAAAAATAAATCGAATGATGAGAGAAATTAATACAGAAGCATATCGTGCTAAGCAATTTACTCGAACGGAGATAAATAATCGAGGAGTACTATACGGTGTTGTTTTATTGAAACATAAAGTTATTAATATTGTTTTAAATTACTTTCATCAAAGATGGCCTCAATGCATAATTTGTTTATATAACGAGTTTACACATAAGACTACAATAATAGATGAAAAAGGAAAAATCAGAGAGTTTGAATCTCCATTGATAGAAATTGTTGAAAAAGTTAGTAAGGATAGGCCTATTATTCCTTATTTTAATGATATCCAATTTAGCAGTAAAAAACTATTTGAAAGTTTATATAAATCTCAATTTATAACTGAAAGAGAAAATTCTCCCTTTTTTAAAAAAATGATACCGGATAAGTGTTATGAGTTACCTGGAATGAGAAGTGGAATAGAAAAAAAATTTCGAAATAAAGAAATAAACGAATTTTTATAGATTCAAATTACTTTTGCGAATATTTCTTTAGCCTTTTTATAAGAAGGATTATCTTGAGGTAATTCTAATAGATTACCACCTGTTAAATTAATAGCGCTAATTTTATCATCATTTGGAATAAAACCTAATAGTTTTAAATTTTCTTGATTTAGATTTTCAACTGCTTTCACTAAAATTTCTCTCAAATTATCTGGAAAACGATTTCCTAAAACCCAAATGTTCTCAAATTTTAATTGTAGTTCTTTTTTTATTTCTAATATACGTTTTAAGGTATGAATTCCCATTTTTGATGGATCAGTCACAATAATCAAATCTGTAACATCTCTACCTGTTTTGCGAGCAAAATGCTCTAATCCTGCTGGTGAGTCCAAGAGAGTGATATCATAGTTTTTAGCTAGCGTATCAATTACATTTTTCAGCACAGAATTGATATAGCAATAACAACCTTCCCCTTCTTGTCGTCCCATTTCCAAAAGGTCAAAATTATCCATTTCAATTAGGCATTTATAGACATCGCCTTCTATTATTTGATTCTTAGGCACATCTAAGGGTAATTGTCTTTTTTGAATTTTATCCTTTAAAACTTTCATTTTTCCTCCAATAGTGTCACAAAAGTTAACTTCTTCACCGATTACATCAGCCACATTAGCATCTGGATCAGAATCAATCACCAAAATATCAAGCTTATTTTTATTTTCTAATATATATTTCAAAAATAATGCCAAAGAGGTAGTTTTTCCTACACCACCTTTTCCGCTGAAAGCTATTATCCTTTTCATCTAATCTTCCTTCATTTTTAGTTTATTTTGCATGTAAAGATAATTGATATTAGATTAAAAATGTAATATATATATTTCAAAAGATTAAGGAATTATGTGAGAAGTAATGTAAATAAGAGAATCCAAAACACTAATATCTCATAAATTCGCCTATTCTATTCATAGTGAATACTTAAATGTTAAATTTTTTTTATCCTTATATTTGGTTTGATAATTACCTTGATTACTTGGGGGTTGCGTTGGTTAGTTGCTAGATGGAATTTTGCTTTATTAGGCATTTGGGCGGGTAGAATGGCACAAATTGGATTTTGTTTTATTTTGTCCTTGGTATTATTAATATGATAAGTGGATTAGTTTATTTAGTAATATCAACAACGTATAAATAAAAATAGAACCAAAATTTTGTTTAAAAATCTATTAATTATTCCTGGC
The DNA here is from genome assembly GCA_048941625.1 of Promethearchaeota archaeon. Lineage (GTDB taxonomy): Archaea > Asgardarchaeota > Lokiarchaeia > Sigyniarchaeales > SOKP01 > Loki-b32. Next base: position 20,646 of record JBHLNK010000012.1, read on the forward strand.
GATATACAGGAACGATTTTCGATGTAAATTCCTCAAGTGTGTATGGAAATTCCTCTTCGCTCGAGATTTTACCTAACTCGAACATAATTTGTCTTGCCAACAACCAAAAAGCTAATCCTAATGCTTTTTTTCCTCTATTATTAGCAGGAATCGCAAGATCTATTCCAGTAAGAGTATCATCAGTGTCAAATAAGGCAACCACAGGAATTCGTGCTAATTTAGCTTCTCTTAGAATTACTTTATCCGCATGGGGATCTACAATCACTACTACACTAGCATCTTTGATGTATGTGTCTATGATAGGATTGGTTAGAGATCCAGGGATAAATCTACTAGTTACAGCTCTACATCCTAAAACTTCACAGAATTTTTTAACTGGTTCCTTACCATAGCGACGAACTGAAGTAACTATTACTCTATCACTCCCTTCTTCAACATATTTACTTAAAAATTTGGCACCAATTTTGAGTCGTTCATCTGTTTGAGTTAAATCAATAACGTATAATCCATAATTGGTTTGTCTGTAAATAAAGCGTCGTGCATCACCAGTTAGCAATTTTGTTCCTATATGGATTCCGCAACTTAAGTAGAGCTGTTTTTGTTCTTCATCTTTATCAATTAATTCCTCTGATACTTCTAAACCTGCTTCGATATCATCAGTATCTAATAAATCAAGTTCTTCTTCCAGATCTAAATCTTCTTCAAAATCAATTTCAAAATCGTCTTCTAAATCTTCTTCGATTTTTTCTTCTTTTTTTTCTTCAGTCTTCTTTTTCTTTCGAGCCAAATTAGTAGCCTTAATTATTTTTTTCTTTGTATTATTGAATTCAAGAATAATTGAATCTAACAAATTAAAGAATATATTATTGAATACACAATAACTTTAATATTTTATCGAGTAGATTTTTGTAAAAGAATAAGAACTAAAGTATTAATATATCAAAATAATTTAAATAATTATTATAATTCTACGAAGATATTCAAAAAATAATTATTATCTCTATTGTATAAAAAATGACTTCTTATCGATTGATTATTGGCATTATTGTTGGCGTTACGCTTAGCTTTTTCACGATTTTTTTCTTTAATATGACAGTAATAATACAACAAATTGAATTACATGCTGGAGATGAAGTATTGAAGATTGGAGCATTATTAGTAGGAGCAAATTTTGATTTTGATATGATTTCATTTTTTACTGGAACTCCAACATTCCTTGGTTTTTTTGCTCCTGAATTATTGGCATGGATCTTTATTAGTTATATTACAAGTACGATCGCGAAAGGTTTTAAACGGGGAGTTATTGCTAGTGTGCTAGTTGTTGTAATTGTTTTGTTAATGTGGATCATATTAAGTATTTTTTCTGGAGAAGATTTAATGAATTTATTCCAAGGCGCTCAATTAATTGAAACCTTAGGAGGTATAATAAGTGCTTTTTTTGGAGCATTAATAGGAGGATCAATTGGTGGTTTAATAAGTGGACCTTATGAAGAATTCTAATAAATCTTTTTTAGCCTATACAAACACTATCTATTTTTTAAAATTGAATTTTTAGTCTCTTTGAAAGGCTTTTCTTAAATAAAAATCGATACTTTGAGAAATTTTGAATATCTAAAACTTAAAGATATTTAATTAATTATAAAAATTAATGGTTAAAAAAGAAGAACTATTACCAGATCGCGGTTTTGCACTAGAATTATTGAGAAGATTGAAAATTCCGCTTTCTGTTAGGCGGCATTCGGAAAAAGTTGCTGATAAAGCTCTAGAAATAGCGAGTAAAGTAAAAAAAGTCAAAGTGGATATGAATTTAATTGAAATTGGAGCATTATTACACGATATTGGACGAACAAAAACTCACAGTTTTAAACATGCGTTAATTGGTGGTAAAATCTTAAAACAAAGAGGATTCTCAGATAAATTAGTAAAAATCTGTGAAACACACATTTTAGGTGGATTGGATTCAGAGGATGCAAAAGAAGTAGGTTTACCAGAAAGAGATTATCTACCTATAACAGTTGAGGAAAAAATCATATGTCTTGCTGATAAGCATATGACTGGTACGAGAGAAGTTACAATTGAGGATAGATTTAATAGATGGTTCCAAAAATATGGAAGAAGCAAAATTTTATTAAAATCCAAAAGAAGAATTGAAGAAATCCAAAAAGAGATCGAAGAATTAATGTAAAATTAATATTTCCTTTAGTATTTCAGCTAGCATCACATTGCATTTCTTTATTTTTACATAATATTTCATAATCTTGATCTAATGAAAGAATTACATTATTTATTAGAAAACATGCTTTTTGTAATATAATTGGATCTACTTTATCTGGTGTATCATCTCTATTATGAGAATACTTAGCACTTGCTCGTGTTACAATATCAACAGAATCATATCCTCTTATATGAAAAGGAACAGAATCCGTATGTGCTCCTGTTGATAAGTGAAATCCTTTTAATTCAACTTTTTCTTCAATTGCTGCCTTCTCTAAGTATTTACTTAATAAAGGTGCAATCTTTTTTCGAGGTAATACGCCATAAGACTTTAAATATTCAATTTGATTTTTTGGTTCACATGCAGAAGAGAGCATATCAATATTTATTTGAAATACTTGCCCTTTCACGAAATTATTTTCATGGTTATTAACAAATATTCGAGATCCCATGGTTCCTAATTCTTCAGCAGAAAATTGACACATCCAAAGATTAAAATTATCAAGTGGATGTTCACGGACAAATTTGCTTAATTCAAATACCACAGCCATTCCAGAAGCGTTATCTAATGCACCAGGAGAATAATTATGAGTATTTAAAAAGATTAAAAAGATGTTTGAAATTGAAATTATTATTGTAAAAGTCCAAACACCAATTCCAACAATTAGAAGATCAAGTTTTAGTATAGTATATGTACGGATAAATAGCAAAATTAAAAAAAAACCAAGAAAAATCCCTCCATATAACCAAATTTTATAGAGAAATACCCTCCAGTAAGTCTTATAAGTTTGAGATTTGGAATCTAAATGAGCTGAAATTATAATATTTCCTGCTTTTTCTTGAGATAATTTCTTCGATGGTACTTTTATAAAAACATTTGTTGCTGATATAGTCTTACCATAGTATTCACCCCAAAAGCCTGGAATCTCAGGATATTTTAACCCTTTAATGATTAAAAATACAACGAGACCCATCACCCCACATACGATAATCGTATAAATCAAATCTATGTAGATAAACATTAATATAAATAATGAAAATGTCAAGTTTATAACCATCATCAATTTTATAAGAGTAGTAGAATAAAAATCAGAGAAATCAAAAGATTCTTGTTTTATTTCATCTTTATCATATCCAATATCCTCAAATGCTTTTATTGTTAATTCAACAGCTTTTTTTTCTCCATCTGTACCAGCAAGCCGTGGAAAACTAAAATCCTTAACATACTGAAACAGATGATTGATATTGAATAATTTATTTTGTTTTATCGGTTTATCTTTCAATTTTATCAAAAAAAGAATTATGATTTATTAGTAGTAAAACTCAATTTTTATTATAATAATCTGAATAAATGTTTTATTATTTAGAAGTATAATTTTTGATAATTTTAGAGATGATCCATAACAATTTTCTGAATTTTTTCTTGAACAATTTCAATAATATCGTCAGAGCTAATTAAATAATAACCTTCTTGCTTAGCACGTTTAAGATAAAGATTCCTTACGTTATCCAAGAAAGTAGAATCCTCAAATTTTTCTGGATCTTTTTCTTGTTTTCTTGCTAAAGCAATTTTTGGATCGATATCTAGAATAATAGTAACATCAGGAAGTCCTACAAACTTATTTATCAGTTTAACCCATTCAACAGAAATTTTATCAGATTGAACAGATTGATATATTATCGAAGATTCTATGTATCTATCCGAAATAACAATAAAGCCCTGTTTAAGTTTATTTATAATTTCAATATTATAGTGAAGATCTCTGTCTGCTGCAAATAACAAAGCGTCTGTTGATGCAGGAATGTTTTTATTTTTTAAATATTTTCTAATCAATTTCCCTATATCGCTTTTCGAAGGTTCTGTGGTTAAGTGAACTTGAAAACCTTTAGTTTCTAAGAATCCTTTTAACAAATGACTATGTGTACTTGTTCCAGAGCCATCAATACCTTCTAATGCGACAAATAAAGACTTTTGTGTCAATTTAAATCAAATGATTAGTTTTTTATTATGGATAATTCAAATTAGATATTTTAAATAATTATCAATAAGGACTAATTTGATATATTTTTAATTACCGTATTTTTATTAAAATTTTAACATCACTTTGCTTAATATTGTAGTATGATAAATTTTTTTTATAAATTTAACAGAAAGATTAAATGATTTAATTATCTTTATAAAAATTAGAGATATGGGGAATAAAAAGAAATTCGCTTATTGTAATAATTGTGAGAAAGAAATTTTAACACCAAAAAGAAGAAGTATTGATAGTATGTATTATAATGTTTGGATTCTTACTATCATTTCTTCATTAGGTTTTGCTTTTATTCCTTTTCTAGTGTATCGTTATGTAGTATTAAGAAAAAATCTCTGTTCCACCTGTTATAATAAACTAAAGTTTTATAGATCACGCGATGAAATACCGGAGCCAAAAGCGGAAATTAGAAGAATTCTTCAAACAATTGAACAGGAGAAACAGGAAAAAGATGAGACAAAGATCTGTTCATTTTGTCAAGAAGCCGTGAGTTATAAAGAAGAAATCTGCCCCAATTGTGGATCTATTCTTAAAGAAGAAAAATAAATAAGAATATTAATATTTAATATCATAATTAATAAATTATCCAATCTAACAAACACAAAATTAATATGACAACGCATAATCCAACAGGTTGGTGTCCTCGGTGTCAACAAAATGTATTATTAAAGCGTGAGGAAATTGATGCATGTTTAGCAATAATTCTACTGATTTTTACAGCAGGTATTGGTCTAATAATATATTTAGCCATTTATTATTCTCACCCTGAGGAAAATTGTATTCACTGTGGAACAAAAATAACAGCAATCCAATATCCAACACAACCTTCATACCAATCATCTCCTCCACAAAGTACCATGCAGAATATTTCGCCTGAGCAAGTTAAAGGGGCTCCCGCTAACTTTTGTGCACTTTGTGGAGAGAAATTAGATATTGGAGCGAAATTTTGTCAAAATTGTGGTAGTCAAATCTCTGAAGATTAAATTTCTATTCTAAATTAACCAAAATTATTAGTATTACTTTTAAAAATTGGACTCCATTTTTTTTTAATTTAATTGAAATCTAATGATAATTAAGCATAATTAAAAACAATTTGGAGTGATGGAAAAATGTATTGTCCAAAATGTAATATGAATGTTTATACAAAAAAAAATGAATTTAATATTGGTTTAGCAATCATTTTAGCAATTTTCACTGGTGGGATTGGATTATTGATTTACGTTGCTGTTTATTTAGATAAAGAACATAAACCTCGTTGTATTCATTGCGATTCAATATGTTATGAGAACAAGGAGGATACTCAAAAAGTTTCGAATTTTCAGGTAATAAACACTTCTAATCAATCTAAAGGTCAAAGTTTAGTTTTAGAATCACATAAAATTGAAGAAGAACCAAAATTTTGTTATAATTGCGGAACCGAGTTAAATCAAGATGAAAATGCAAAATTTTGTGCTCTTTGTGGAAGTTCAACTAAATAAATATTTTTTTTATTATTCCTTTTTTTCTTTTAAAATCTTTAAAAATTTATAGAAATATTCATAAGAATCAGTAAAATGATTATCTTCTTTAGAATAATTTAATAACTCGATGAAAAGCTTTTTGAAACCATCTAAGTCTTTTTCTTTAATCATTTTCTTATATCTTTGAATAAGATCTTCGAATTTCTCTAAAACTTCAAGAAATTCATGATTCTCAATTTGAATTTCCCCAAACATTTCCATCTCCCTATGAATAATACTTTCTGCCAATATTTTTTGTAATAAAAAGGTAGTTCCAGTATATCGTGTTAACTCAGGTAAAGATTCTTTTGAATCTTTTAATAAGCTTAAAAATAAGATATTAAACATGTGTGGTATACCAAGCGTTAATGCTATATGTTTATCATGCATTTCAGAGGTGGTTTCAGTTATGAAAACGCCGTCTGATTTAAAGATGTTTAAAAATTCTTCTATAAACTGTTTATATTTGTTTGTGCCACCTACTCTCACCACAATAATAATATAATTTTGAAAGTTTTTGATACCAGGGCCAAACATAGGATGGATTGTTAAACAATTAATCGGGAATTCTTTTTGAACTAAATTTAATACTCTAAAAACTTCTCCTTTAATTGAAGCGATATCAAAAAGAATTGTATCTTGTTTTAAATAGGGCGCTACTTTTTTAATCATTTCAGGTGTAGAATGAATAGGTATAGAAATCATTACAATATCAGCATTTATTAGACTTTTTTCCAGTTTAAATTCATATTTTACACCTAGATCTTTGGCAATTAATTTCAAGTTTTCTGTATTTGTATCTTGCAAAGTAATATTAAAACCATGATTTTTGAAATATCTTGCAAAAACTTGCCCCATTCCTCCTGAGCCTCCAATAATCGTCAAATTTCTACCTAGCATGGTCTTCTCCTAAGTATTTTATTATTTGTGTTTTCATCAAGTCTTTATTCGGATCCAATCCAGTCCACCATTTAAAAGCTAAAGCCCCTTGATTAACAAGCATATCCAATCCTCCTAACACTTTACAACCAATTTTTAATGATTCTTTCATTAATCTGGTTTTTATGGGGTTATATACAATATCATAGATAAATAAATCCTTATGCAATAATTCTGAGGGTATTGGGGTTTGTTCAATATTGGGATATGAGCCAATTGGAGTTGTATTGATTATTATATCTGCTTTTTTAACTTCACTCTTTAATACTTGATAACTATTGCTTTTCCCTTTGATATTAACATCAAAATAATTTCTTATTTCATTTGCAATTTTTACTGAGTTTTCTTGAGTTCTATTTGAAATAACTATCTTGTTAACGGATTTGGCCATCATATAAACTATAGCTCTTGCGGCTCCACCAGCTCCTAATACCAGAACATTTTTTCCAGAAAGAGAATATCCCGAATCTTTCAGAGCCTTAATAGCACCCTCTCCATCCGTATTCATCCCAATTAAATATCCATTCTCATTCTTTATTGTATTTACAGCACCAATTTTTTGTGCTAAGCTTTCGACTTCATCTAAGTAATTCATTATATTTTGTTTAAAAGGCATAGTGATATTGATTCCAACAAAGTTAAAGGTTTTAAATCCCTTTACCGCAAGATTCAGGTATTTTGGACTAATATTGAATGCTAAATAAATAAAATCTAAGTTTAAATCTCTTATTGCAGCATTATGCATTAGTGGACTCATAGAATGCTCCACGGGGTATCCAATAACGCAGAGAATTTTTGTATGTGTACTAATCAAATTTTTTATACCTTTAAAAATTCTTTAAAATTCTTATCCTAATCTAATATTTCATCATCATAGTGGCTTCCAAATTCATTTGACCTAACATTTGTTGCTTGTCTATATCTCTCAAAGCGATTCTCCCATTCTGCATCAACATTAAAGGCAGTTTTCGCAAACTGAATTGACTTAATTGCTTTAGATAATGCTTCTTGATCTTTTGGACGATAGATCTTCATAGGATGCCCAATTGCAATATTATTTGGAGGTATAAAAGAATTAGCGGGAACTATTGTTTTTGCATGAACAAATGCTCCGACAGCTACTGCAGCACCAGATTCAACAATGGCTCCTTGCAATATAGTAGCACCTGTTGCGATATATGAATTAGATTCGATTTCACATCCAATAAGAGTAGACTGTGGAGATATAAAAACATGATCTCCAATAATTACAGAATATTCTTTGTTTCCTGAAGCTGAAGCTCTAAGAACACTATTTTCACATATTATAGAACAATGACCAATTTCAATCTTTGATCCTTCTGAGTCAAGAATAGCCCCAAACATTATTCTTGAATCTTTTCCAATAGACACATTTCCTATAACAACTGCAGTTGGTGCAATATATACAGAGGAATCGAATTTAGGTTTAAAACCACGATGTTTAATTATTATTCTCTTTCACCATATATTATCTTTTCAAGAATTTGATTACTTACTAATTCTTCATTATTTAATAGTTTTATAGATAAATTAGAGGTAATTAGAATTTAAACTATTTAATTTTATAAAAATTAAAATATATAATAATTAAACAAGTCTTTAAAATATTCGAATTGAATTTTTATGAATAAAATCAAGTTAAGTCCGAAGGTTTCAACATTCCCCATGCCTGTAGCGGTAATTTCTGTGGGTTTAGGGGATGAAGCAAATCTAATAACACTAGCTTATGTAGGAAAAGTCTGTCTTGATCCTCCAATAATATCTATTTCTATTCAACCTAAAAGACACTCCTATCAATTAATAGAGAAGCATAAAGAATTTGTTATTAATTATCCAACTATAAATCAGTTAAAAGAAGCGGATTATATTGGTACTCGCTCAGGTAGGGATTTGAATAAATGGAGTAAATTAGGTTTAACTAAAGAAGAAGCTTCAATAGTCAAAGTTCCGATGATAAAGGAATTTCCTTGGAATATGGAATGCAAAGTAATAAAAAGAATAGAATTAGGTTCTCATATTTGTTATTTTGGTAGAGTTGTTGCTACTCATACTGATCCAAATTATATTAAAGATGATACCTTAAATCCAGAAGAATTTAACTTTCCGGCATATATAGCAGGAAATTATCTTGAATTAAAAAAAGGTAGTTTAGAAAAACACGGATTTACAATAGATGATTAAGATTGAGATTTCAATTTAATACATAAAAGTCTCTCAAAATGATTTAGTATGTCTAGAAATTCAATAGCACTCATTGGATTTATGGCTACAGGAAAAACAAAAGTAGGTAAAGCATTAGTTGAATATCTCGGCAATGAATATGAGTTTATAGAAACTGATCAACAAATTATTCAAGAAATTGGGAAATCAATACCTAAAATTTTTGCTGAAGAGGGCGAAGATAGATTTAGAGAATATGAAATTTCAGTTTGTGAAAGAGTATCAAACCTAAAAAATGTGGTAATTTCTTGCGGTGGGGGAGTTGTTTTAAACTATAAAAATATTGAAAATTTAAAGAAAAATTGTTATATTGTCTTATTAAAAGCTTCTCTTGAGGATATTTACAAAAGATTGATAAAAAATGGTAAGGAAAAAAGACCAGTAATTAATAAAGAGAATCTTCAAAATGAAATAAAAAATCTTCTCCATATTAGAGAACCATTTTACAGAGCAGCAGCAGAATTTGTTATTGATACATCTAATAAAACAATTAAAAAAATTGTTCGCGAGATTGTCATAAAAACTGGTATAAAAACCTATATTTAAATTTAACAAACCTACTTACAACTTAATATCTTTATAATAGTATTATGGGTAAGCTAATGACAGAATATAAAAGAGTCAAATGTCCACAATGTGGTAATAATAATCCACGAAAACTTCATGAGGAACCAGATCGGAATAATGTGCTTTATTACAGTATAGGTAAAGTTATATCAGCTTGCCGCTGAAGCAGGGTACACCGGTCTATTCGACCAATATGAAATGTGGTGGTTGTGGAAATATTTTTAAAAAGAATTAAGTATAAAAAAATTTTTTTTTATTTATTATTATTTTGAAGTGAGAAATTCGATAATATAGAATATATTATTCAATTAAGCTTCCTGCTTTTGCTAATTTCTCAGCTACATCACTCAATCCAATATTTTCTAAACCTTCGCGTGTTTGCCATCCTGTCTCTTTATCCCACCCGTGAAGCTCATAAAATTTATCTAGTGTTAAATTGTACTTGGTAATATCTAGTTTTTCACCTTTAAGGGGTCCAGATTGGATTGGATCTTCGAAAAATCTTTTATTTGGTAAATCATCTTTTCGTGTGAATCCTACATGCAACGTGTTAAAAGCTTTTTCTAGAAAAAAGAATTTATTTTGAGCACACAAATGAAGACATAGATCCAATGCTTGAAACAGACGTTGCTGGCGAAAAAGTTAATTCAGTTGATTGGTTGAAATCATTCTCAAATCCCGAAAGATTTCTAATACTGGAAATATTAAAAAACCAGCCTTTAAAATTAGATGATTTAGAATTGTTTATTGGTAAGTCTCAATCTACTACTTCACATCATATTAAAAAACGGGAGAAAACAGGATTTCTCAATCGATGGGAAGGAGGGAAAATATATTTATTATTCGTTAAATAAGTTAAAAATGATGGAATTTGTTAATTTATGGGAAAATTGGATTAAAAAAATTTCATCTTGAAAATTCTGGAGTGAAGAGAAAGGGGAGAAAAACGTGAATGAACTGACAATGAAAAAAATTAAAACCGTAAAAAAAAATATCAAGAATAATACTTCCTATAAATTTTTAAGGGAATGTATGTAAATCATTGGCAATGAAGAGAGAATTTCAATTTTAAATCTATTAAATAAAAAACCATGTTTACTTTCCGAATTTGAAAAAAAAATGAAGATGAATCAACCTTCAATCTCACATCACATAAGAAAATTGAAGAGTATAAATTAATTCATAGTTCCAAAAAAAGTAAGTTCAATGAATACTCAATTTCCAGAGAACAGTTTATAAAATTATTAAATATTTGAAATGAATGGTTTGATGTAATTCGTTATAAGAATTACTGATTAACAATGAAAAATTCCTAAAAAACTCGCAAAAATATAACTTTTATAAAATATTATAAACTTAACACTATTTTATTTTGTGCTTTTAACATATTCTTAAGGATAAGTTCCATAGCGTCATTAATATCAATAAGATTTTCTGGAATACTGCGTTTTGCATTTACGCTAGCCATTAAAATTTCATTTAAACCTCTTAAAATCATATCTGGTGAATACCAAGGTCGTTGTGATGCCCACCATTGCTGACAGCTGTGAATCCCTCTATCTAATAGATTTCTTGCATTATCAAAGATTCTTTTTTTCTCCTCATCCATACTATCACGATATTTGGATGATAAATGAATCAGAGTTAAAGCAAACATAAAAAATTTATGTTGTTCTATATGGATTTCATTATTTGGATTAAACCAGAGAGGAAAAGGCACATCAGTTGCAAGATCATAAGGCATAGTTGACCAACTAGAAGCTCTCGGAATTTGAATGAATCCTTTAGGGAATTTATTAACGATATCAGATATTGTACTGATCTTGATATCATTTCTATGAGGGAGAGCTTGAAATAATGGGATTAGAAAGTTATTTATAGCATGTTTGACATGATGACCGAAAGTTTCTCCATCCATTGCTAAAATTACATAATAATCATCTGATGTGTGTTTGTAATATAAACGCTTAATAAATGAATCAACATTGTTAATCTTATCAAATGCACAATCAATCGAAATATAGTCGTCTCTAAACAGTAATCTAAGTCCATTTGGATGAACAGATATATGGGTTGTAGGAAATTCAGGTAATGTATTAGCAATTCCACTCATGATTATCCAATCAAATCCAGACTTTTTCACTATGTCAAAAACTTCCTCGGAAACTGCCATTTCTGGTGGGAAAAATCCACGAGGATGATAGGTTTTACCAAAAAAATGTATATTGGTATCCTTGTTTAATTTTATTTGTCGTTTAACTTCAGGTTCAGGTATTAAAGGGAGTAGAGGGTGAAATTTTCCTGAACCTGTAAATTCTATCTGCCCATTTAAAGCTAAGTTTTTTATTGTTTCAATAATATCATCATACCCAAAATCGTGTAATTGTTCTGTCAATGTTCCATTGATATTGAGAGTTAACTTAGCTTCTGGATTATTGCCTAAAGCTGCAAATATTGGTTTGTATGATTCTCTTACTATTTGGTTAATTACTGCAGGGATTTGTACTGGAGGTTGATAGATATGAAATAAAAAAGCAAAATGGACGACCATAATATAAATTAAAAAGTTTACTCTATTTAATCTTTATAAATTGAGATCTAAAGTAATTATGACCATAGATTTAATTAGAAATTATTTTGTAGATCTCTCTCATTTTATGAATATTAAGCTGCCCAGGTGCGGTTTCCTCTTCCAAGGAGGCATAAGTCATAAACGAACCCGAAAAAACACACATAATTCTTGAAAAAATCCCCTGAACCCCAGAACAAAAAGATATTATCTTCTGATTTAAATTATCATACGTTTCACATATCTTTAGAGCGATTAGATTATCTTCAAAAGAATGAGCTTTAAACACAATTTTAAAAATACTATTCTTAATAATTTTTGAGTTCAATGGTAAGGATTTAAATATTCTTTTTTGAAAATCTTTTATCAGAGAGACTACTTCATCATACATTAATGTTTTTTCGAGATTATGATGTGAAAAGATTAATTTTATCCCATTTTGAGATGCAAGATCAATGATTTTTTTTAGGAGGTCTTCCTTGGTATTCATTTCAATATCAATATAATCTGGTTTAGTATCTACAAACGCTTTCATAATCTTGAAATGTTCTTGTGGTTCGATTTCAATCTGACCACCCTCAGATGAATCTCTGAAAGTGAAAATTACATTAAAGTGTGGAGGAATATAAGTCAAAAGCTCCCGTAAAAAGTTAGAACTTATAATATCTAAATTAGGAATGTAGTCAAATCTTAATTCAATTAAATTAGGATTAAAATTTAAAACTTTTTCGATAACAAGTTTGCCATCACTCAGATTAGTGAATTTAACAGGGATCGAGACGCAAATTTTCATTTTCATAATTTAGAATCAATTAAAATATAAAAAAGAAATTTTAAAGTTCTATAATTTGTTTTATATCATCTTCAGTAAACTTTAAGGTGTTTGTACCATCAATCTCTTTTAATTTTTTCTTTTTCTTATAATATTTAATAACTGGTTTAGCATTTTTCTCATAAGCATCTAGTCTGTTTTCCAGTGTTTCTTCATTATCATCGCTTCGTTGCTCGAATTTAATGTCAGCACCACATTTATCACATTTACCTTCTATTTTAGGAGAGAGCGTATACTTATTGTATATTTCACCACAATTATTACAACTATATCTTCCTAAAATTCTCTTAAATATGAGATCTCTTGGAACTTGTAAGAGTAACAATAAATCGATTTCAATTATTTCTGATAATGCTTTAGCTTGAGGTAAAGTTCGTGGAAATCCATCTAGAATAAATCCATTTTGTTTAGCATCATCTTTATATAGTCTATCACGCACCATATCAATAACAATTTCATCAGGAACAAGTTCACCTTTATCCATATAGCTTTTTGCTTTTAATCCTAATGGAGTTTCCTGTTTTAAATTTTCTCGAAAAATATCACCAGTACTTATATGGGTTATCTGAGGTAATACTTTTTTAATCTGACCTGAAAAAGTTCCTTTTCCTGCCCCAGGAGGACCAAATAATATTAGTCTTTTCATTATATTCACTTAAATTTATTTTTAACTTGTAGATGATCTAATAGATCATTAATTAAAATTATTTTGTCCAAAAAGATATTAATATTTCTATCCGGTGAAATAAGAATTATCTATATTTTTAACTAGATAATCCACTAATCTTTTTTCTCGAAGACTAATTAGTTTAGTAAAATCACTTTTTATTGATGTTCCGTAATAAGAATTCCCAAAAAAAGTTTCTGTTCTTTCAATCAAATCCATAAGTAGATTTTTATTACCTATGTGAAGATAAATCGAGATATCATTGATAATTAATATACTTGTTGGATCTCGATCAAACTCACTTAATATTTTAACTGTTTTTTTATAATTATTAAACACATTTTCAAATAATTCTGTCAAATTTTTAGATTTAAGTCTAGGGGGCACAATTTCTCCTTTAAAACATAAATTACGACACTTTTTACTATTTTTATAATAATCTTTAATTTTTCCTCCAATTCTTACATTTTCAAAAGTAGTTAAAGAGGGAGCAAAATCTAAAATGGTTATTTCTCTTGGATTTAAACCTTTTTCTTCTAAGAGAAATTGAATAAATCTTGCTGTATTAAGTGTTTTTTGAGTATTAGTTTCACCATATAAAAGAGTATGATGTTTTAGTAAGTTTTTAAATTCTAAATTCTCAATTAGTTTCATCATGAGTTTGTTGGATAAAATCTTCTCTTGATATTCCAGTTTTTCTTAAAATTTTTAAAATTATATATCCCAGAATGCAACCTGGAATACTACTTAATGCAAATAAACTCCAAAAAGATAAAATACCTTCAATAGTAAAAATTCCTTGAACTGCCGCTCCAATAGTACCAGCTATAAACACTGTTCCTAATGGTTCTGCTAAAGCCGCTAAATCAACATATTTTGGTTTATATCTCCATAAGAGATATGCTGTAAATGATACTACTATTGCTCCTGATAAATGCCCATGAAAAGCATGAATTGTTCCTAATGCCAGAGAAAAGCGAATTATTGCTATTGCTAACGCAGTAGTTGTTGAGAATGCAAACCCAATTAAAACTCCAGTTAAGGCATTTATAAAATGAGCAAATGGAAATATTTTTGTTCCAATTATAGGGATAAAAGCGAAGGGGTTAATATGCCCCAAGATAACACCTATTGCCCCAAAGATTGCAGCTGTTGCTATTTTACGTGTCAGATTCATTTGAAAAATATGTTTTTCTTCATCCTTTTCATTCAAATCTTCAGACCTTTTTTGAGTTTTTAGTCTACAATATTTTGAAGAATAAATTTCTTTAAAGTTTAATCATATTTTATATTAGTAAAAAATTTTTTGGGTTTAGAATGAGAGAAGAGATAAAAATTGGAGAACAACAATTAAAACCAACAAAAATTTTATGTTTAGGACGAAATTATGTTGAACACGCTAAGGAAATGAATTCAAAGATTCCCAAAGAACCGCTATTTTTTGTAAAAACTTTAAATACCTTAGTTACTGATGGGAATCCCATCATTTACCCGCAAATTCTATACAATAATCAGGAGTACAATCAAGTTGATCATGAAGTAGAATTAGCTTTTATTATTTCGTCTACTTGTAAAAATATTAAAGCAGAACATGCGTATGAATTCATTGAAGGGTATACAGTTTTTTTGGATATTACAGCAAGAAAAATGCAAATTAGTGATAGGAATATGAATTTACCATGGTATCGAAGCAAGAATTTTGACACGTTCGGACCAATTGGGCCGCGTATAGCTCCTCGTGCTGAAATTGTGGATCCTCATAATTTAAATCTTGATTTAAAGATAAATGGAAAAGTTCGTCAACAGTCAAACACAAAGCATATGATCTTTAAAATTCCAGAAATACTTGCTTTTCTCTCTAAGTTTGTTACTTTTGTTCCTGGTGATATAGTTGCAACAGGTACTCCAAGTGGAGTAGGATCGATTCAACCGGGAGATCTTATTGAAGCATCTATAGATAAAATTGGAAAAATCACACATAAAGTAGTTCTAGAAGAATAACTTCATTTATCAGTTATTTGGATTGTTTTATTTTTAATTTATTTTTATTTTCAGAATATATATAAACAAGAAATTTCATTATTTTCAGTAGAAGACAAAGAAAAAGATAATGCCAAAACGTATACTAATAGCTTCTGAATCAGCATATCGCAGAACTCTGCTAACGGATATGCTTTGTTCTCATAAAGACATGTTTGTGATAGATGTTGTTCGGAATAAACAAGAAGCTGAAAATGTGATAGAAAATAAAAATCTCGATATTTTAATCCTCGATATTGAATATAAAAATAAGAAATGGTACTCAGCTTTTAACTCCATAATTAAACAAATCAATATAACAACAATTGTTATAACTGATTTAGATCCAAAAAAAATGGATACTCTTGATATTCCATTCATTCTAAAATTTTATGACTATATTGTTAAACCTGAAGGAATTTGGAAGGATGTTATTCCCACTATTAAAGATAAATTGATATCAAAAATAATTTTAACTGATTTTGGGAAAACTAATAAAATAGATAACCGGATAAGACTATTAAATAAGCAACTTTTTATTCAGAAAAGTCATGAATCAAAAAGAAAGTTAGAAACTGATTCTAACGGAATTAAAGCACTTTCACATAAGCATAGAGCAGAAGATTATTTTTTTGACCGCTCTCCAGTGTCTATCACAGGGTTACGAACAAAAATAATAGTTATTGGTGCTAGTGTAGGAGGACCAAGAACTTTAAGACAAATTTTAAGTGATATTCCTCGTGATTTTCCAGCACCAATTTTAGTTGTACAACATTTGAATCACCTTTTTATGCGTCAATTTGCTACATCTTTAAAGGATGTGTGTAAAGTTGATGTAAAAATAGGGATAAATTATGAAGAAATAAAACCGGGAATAATCTATCTTTCTCCAGGAGATAAACATATGCAAGTTACTGTAAAAATGGATAAACCTTGTCTAAGAACATTTGAAGGAGAACCCGTAAATTTTTGCAGACCCTCTGTGGATGTTTTATTTTATTCGACAGCACGCGTTTACAAAGATAAAACTCTTGGGATTCTATTAACAGGAATGGGAAAGGATGGAGTGGAAGGCCTTAGAGCGATTAGAGATAATGGTGGTAAAACAATAGCGGAATCTGAAGAGACAAGTATTTTATATGGAATGCCAAAAGTAGCTGCTGAAACAGGAGTTGCAGATTTGATCATACCAAATTATAAAATTGTGGATGAAATTATAAGATTTGCTAGTTAAAATTTAAAAGTAAAAATAAATGATTTATTATAATGAGTTTAGAGATAAGTGAAGATATTAAAAAAAAGATATGTGAATTAATCTCTATTCCTGGAATTGAGATTGATGAAATTGCTAAACAAGTAAATTTGGATTATGATACAGTTATGAATGTTTTATCTGAGGAATTTTTAAAACATAATTTAGATCATGGTCGCAGACTTTGTTGCAGATTTTGAGTTAATATTAATAAAATTTTTTAGTAATGCCAAATTCTACTTCTCACTAAGTTTAAAAAAATTATTCTAAGAAACTTAGGACGCAAATTAGTGCGGTTTCGATATAATAAAAATATTGAAATAGAAACAAATTTTAATTTCGCGTTCTTTCTTTTTTAGATATTTTTTTAAAAATGAGGTATAAATATAGACAGTGATTATATGTGAGTGAAAAAGGAAAAGTCATTGTAAAAGCTCTCGTCACAGGTGGAAGTGCATCAGGTGGACCACCTATAGGTCCTGCTGTTGGACCTACTGGCATAAATGGAAATTAATTCAATTTCCGATGCATACATTAAGGATGTAGTAGACGAGATCAACAAGCAGACAATGGTCTTTAGAGGATTAACCGTTCCTGTTAGAATCGAATGTGATCCAGAAACAAAACAATTTGAGATTTTTATCGAAACCCCATCAACAGCATCCTTGTTACTAAAAGAAGCAGGTATAGAGAAAGGGAGTTCTTCCGTTTCAGAGCAGAAGATTGGGAATTTAACCCTTGATCAAATCCAAGATGTTGTAGATGGAAAAAAAGAAAAGTTTCTTGAAAAAACTTATAAAGCTGCCATAAAAACGGTTTTAGGAACTGCTTTATCAGTTGGATTAACTGTGGAAGGAGAGGATCCGAGAGTTATTCAAAAGAGGATTGAAAATGGAGAATATGATGATAGAATTCGAGGTGAATAAAGAAAAATGAAAGTAGATGATAAATTACTAAAAAAGTCAATTAATGCTGCTATTGAATATTCAATAATTAGAAAAAAAGGTTTTAAAGAAAAAGCACGAAAATTCAATGAATCAATCGATCTCATTATCAACATTAAGGATGTTAATCTAAGTGACCCAAAAAACCGAATAGATAAAGAAATTATATTGTCAAATGATATTATTGTAGATGGGAAGCCAAATATTTGTGTTATTGCATCAGATGAAATACTACTAGATGCTAAGAAACTTGGAATTGATACTCTTGATTCAGATGGCTTAGTGAAATTAAATAGTGAAGAAAAGAAATATAAAAAAAAATTTGCCAAAAAATATGATTATTTTGTTGTAGAAGATAAGATGATGAGAGATGTTGCAAGATATTTAGCAAGGTTTCTTGGACCATTAGGAAAGATGCCAAAACCTTTTCCTTCAGGTTATGGAATCATTTCTAGTCCAGAAGATCTAAAATTGGCTTATGAACGATATAAAAAAGTAATTAGAGTTCAAATGAAAAAAGAACCAATAATATTTGCAAAAATTGGTAAAAAATCTATGGATAAAGAAAAATTATATGAAAATATGAAGACCGTAGTGGATTTTATTGCTGACCAAATGCCACATAAATTTAATAATTTTAAATCTATGTATCTAAAGTCTACAATGGGAAAACCTGTGAAAGTCACTGAAGAATTCTTAAAAAGTATTGAGGTGTGAATATTTGATTAATGATAAGCATATACCACAATGGAAAAAAAATGAAATAGATCACCTAGTTGATTTATTCAGAAATTATAAAAATATTGCTGTGATTGAAGTAGCACATATAAATGATACTCAGATTCAGACAATGCGTAAAATATTACGAGGAAAGGCAGTTTTTAGAATGTCCAAAAAATCACTTCAATTACGTGCCATAGAACATTTTAACAGTGAAAGTAAAAAGAAAAATTTAGACAAACTTGCTAAACATATTCCTGGTCAATCAAGTCTTGTTTTTACAAATCTTGATCTATTTGAATTAAGGAAAATCTTCTTAGAAAATGAGTGGATGGTGCCTGCTAAACCTAATGAAATCACACCAGTTGATATCTGGGTTCCTGCCGGAGATACAGGGTTACCAACAGGGCAAGTTATAAGTGAATTGAATATGACGTTGCGATTACCTACTAGAATCATGAATGATACTATACACATTCGAGAAGATACGAGAACTCATAAAGCGGGTGAATTGGTAACTGTTAAACAAGCAGCAGTGTTGAAAAAATTAGGAATCACACCAATAGAATCCTTGATTAAGATCCATTTTGCCTGGAGTGATGGAGAAATCATTCCTGAAGAGATTTTATACATGAATATAGAGGAATTTAATCAGAATTTTGCTTTGGCATATCGAGAAGCACTTGCTATATTATTCAAAATGCCTTTCTTCTTAGAGGATATGACGGAAGATTATGTTCGAAAGGCAGCTTCTGAAGCTAATATATTGAATAACATAATTTATGGTGAAGGCATCCCTACTCCTCCAAAAGATGAGGAAAAAAAGAAGGATGATGAAGAAAAAGAAGAAGAAGAGGAGGATAATGTTGGAATTGGAGGATTATTTGGATAGCATAAAATGATTTTTTAAAATTTAATAATTAATGAAAAAATAATGATAAAAAAATATAAAAGAGGTTAGATAATATGGAAAGTATTTATGCAGCTTTATTACTTCACAAAGCTGGGGGTAAAATTACTGAAGCAAATGTCGAAAAGGTATTAAATGCAGCAGGTGCGAAGGTTGATAAAACAGAAATAAGTAAATTAATTGCGGGTTTAAAGGGTACTAAAATTGAGGAAATCATTAAATCTGCTAGTGTTGCTCCCGTAGCTGCCGCTCCAGCTAAAGCTGCTGAAAAAGAAAAGAAAGAAGATAAGAAAAAGAAAGACGAAGAGGAAGAGGAAGAACCAACAGGTATTGGAAGTCTTTTTTAAATTAATTTATATAATAAAAATAATTGAAATTTTCAATATGTAGTAACAATTATTTTTTTTATTTCCCTTTTTTTCATTTTATAATTATATCTATTATTTGAATCATTTTCATAACATTTAATCGAATAAATCAAAAGCTTTTTTTAATATTCATTTTTTTTTAAAATTACAATTAATATTTAAGAATTTGATATAACAAACTTAATAAACCAATTATAAATGTACTAAAAATTCACGTTGTTGATACTTTATGGCTGGAAAATTCCTTAAATTCTTCTCACCATTTGTTAAAGCAATGCCCGAACTTAAACAGCCACAACGTGAAGTCTCATTTAAAGAAAAATTTATTTGGACAGTACTTGTTTTAATAATTTACTTAATCCTTAGTAACATACCTTTATATGGAGTAGATGTCGAACAATCAACAGATTATTTTTATTGGTTAAGAGTTATTTTAGCCAGTCAAAGGGGAACACTGACAGAGTTAGGAATAGGCCCAATTGTAACTTCTGGTCTTATAATGCAATTACTTCTAGGTTCAAGAATTATTAAAGTAAACATGGCTGATCCTTACGATAGAGCGATGTTTAGTGGTGCTCAGAAAGTGTTAGCTATTTTTCTTACAATTTTCAATTCTTTAGCCTATATTCTTGGGGGAGCTTTTGGTGAGCTATATTCAATTGGTATTGGAGGAGCCTTTATGATATTTTTCCAATTGTTATTTGCAGGTATTATTATAATCCTATTAGATGAATTGCTACAAAAAGGTTGGGGTCTTGGAAGTGGAGTATCCTTATTCATCGCAGCAGGGGTTGCTGGTCAAATCTTTTGGAATGCTTTTAGTTTTGTTCCTACTCCTTTACCACCTGATGGTGATGGGTTGCCAAGAGGAATCATAATTGCCTTCTTTACTGCTTTATTTGATAATAATCCTAATAATGCAGAACAATTGGCATCAATAGTTCTACGAGGTAATTATCCTTCATTATTAGGGATCTTGACTACGGTTATTATATTGTTTGTAGTGATATGGTTTGAATCTACGCGTGTGGAGATTCCCCTTGCATATCGAGGTACTCGAGGATTTAAAGGGAAATATCCAATGAAATTGCTTTATGTTTCAAATATTCCTGTTATTTTGGTTAATGCCTTATATGCAAATTTTCTCTTTTTTGGTCAGTTATTAGCAGGTCCAGACTCAGCTTTACGAGGAATATTTGGAGATTTTTGGGTCGATTTAATTGGAGTTTTTGATCCTCAAGAGTCACCAGCAGGAGGAACTCAACTTATACCAGTAGGTGGTTTGATTTATTTACTTTCTCCACCATTAGGAATTAATGAACTTGTGGCAGATCCTTTTAGAGCAATATTTTATTTAGTCATATTTATTTTTCTATGCATAATGCTCGGCCGTGTCTGGGTTGAGGTTTCAGGATTAGCCCCTCGTGATATTGCAGGTCAAATTATAGATTCACAAATGCACGTTCCGGGATTTCGTAGTTCCGCGAAAATAATTGAACGGATTCTGAAGCGCTATATACCGACACTGGTGATTCTTAATGGTATTATAATAGCCACATTAAGTTTCACTGCTGATAGTTTAAGAGCACTGTCTTCAGGTACAGGTTTATTAATAGCAATAGGCATTATCCACCAATATGGAGAAACTATCGCTAAGGAACTCGCTGCAAGTCAATATCCTGGCATGAGGGCGATGCTAGGGATGGATTAATATAAATCTACTATAAACAAGTTATGATTATTAAAACAAATTTTATATCATAATATTTAATTATCTCCAGATAATGACATTATTAATTTTTAAAATCATTATTTTATAAGTATAAGAAGTTCTAAATCAAATGAAAACTTTATAAAAATTTCAATATAAATAAATATAGATATGTTATCAATAATTTTTCAAAATGCCTTTTTGGATTGGATCACTACACCTCCAGGGTCAATGATTTTTGTGTTGCTCTTAGCTTTAGCGACAGCAACAATTAGTACCCTTCTAACGAGATTACTGGTAGACACTGATGAGATAAACCGTAAACAGATGCAAATTAAAGCCCATGAAGAAGAAAAGCAAAAAATAATTGATTTAGCTGAAGTTGATCCTGAACGGTACAGAAAAGCTCGGAAAAAATGGGAACGCAAGAATGCTATGTATAAACAGACTCAGCAAAGGATGTCTCTTCAACGAATGAAACCAACTTGTATAACATTTTTACCAATGATCATTATCTTTGCTTTTATGAATATGCTTTTTTCAGGTAAAGCTGTAGCTATGTCTCCTATGAATGCCAATGATGTTCCTTTAATTGGAGGATTTATCGCTGCAGGTAATCTTTTTATAAATTTCACTGCTTGGTATTTTCTTTGTTCATTAGGTATTAACACACTTGTCCAGAGAATTTTAAAACTTCAAAGCCAAGCTTCAGGCGGTATGGGAGGAATGTTTGCTGGTCAAAAAGCAAAAGCATTAGAATTTCCTGACGTTTAATTGTATTTAAAGAAAAAACGCAACGGGAGGGATTTTTTCCTATAAGAAGTTCTTTCTTATTAGTTTGAACCCCCGAGTGCATTCACACACCGGCTTTCTGGGACATTTTCCGCTCCAAGCCGGCGCCGTACCGGGCTAGGCAACCGTTGCAAATAAAAAAAAAATTTATTTTAATAATTCATTAATCTAATTCATTAAGATTATTATATAGGTAGAGAGATTCTTTCATTCATTTTTTTTTCTAGTTTTGCTTTCTTAATTGCTGCTTCTAGTTGTTCATGTGTTGTACCTTTTTTAATATCAACGATTTCTTCAAGGGGTTCGATATGTTTATAATTTACTCTTCTTCTACGTAATTTTAATCCATCAATAAGTAGATAATTTTTATCAATAATATCCACTATTATACAATGGTATCCTGCTTCTCTTCCCATAGTTTTGATACATAATCTTCCAACATCATATATACTCATATAATTTGTCACCAAATTATTAATAAATGTTTCTTTATTACTGGTTGTTTTTATAAGTCCAGTAATTTTAATTAAATCTGGGTAATTTCTAAAATCAATATAAAAATAAAATTTTTTCGATTTTTTTATGGGAAATTAGTTCTTATCTTATTAAGAATTTCATTCGTAATCTCTTGGATAGTTAGATTTTCTGTCTCTATTACCAAGTCATATAGTTCTTTAATTTTATTTTGATCACTTAAATCAATATTATATAGCTTTTTGAATCTATTTAGTTCAGATTTTTCTCTTATTTTTGTCTCTTCCAACTTTTTATCGAAATTAAATTTATCTCTTTCAGCCATTCTTTTTACTCTAGTCTCTATTGGACATGTTAATAATATTTTTAAGTCAGCCTTAAATTTTAGGAGATGCCCACTTAATTGACTATCTATTACGCAATTACCCTTTTCAGCAATATCAAATATTTTATTATCAAGCTTTTTATCAATTTCAGGGTTTTTTTCAGCATATTTTGAAAATTCTTCTAATGTTAAACCCATTTCTTTAGCTAATTCTCGAAAAGCTTGACCAGTACTATAATATTGAAGTCCCAATTTCTCAGCTATTAATTTACTTATAGTAGATTTACCAGTTCCATGGAGTCCTGAAATTGTAATGATCATTATTTTAATTAATTTCGATCATATATATTAATTCAATTAAAAAAAGAATATTTTTGACTTTTACTATTAATCAATAATAAACTAATTCAAGAATCTAAAACTAATTATTTACTCCAAATAGTTTCTTTTATTGATGCTTGAAGACAGGTTGCACAATATTTTCCACTTTCCATTCTATTAGCCCTCCTTTCAGTTCTATTTGTTTTAGACATTTTAGAAGGTCGTAATCTTGGAATAGATTGTAGTGGTTTCTTACAAATCACACAATTTACTCTTTTGGGTTTTCTTCTCCAATAATGGACGACATTACGATTTCCTGGTGTGCTTATATTTTTCCTAGCTTGTGCTTTGGATCTTAGACTGGGTCGTGGAATTGTAATCATCAAGTATTTTTTATATTAACAATATAAATCTGAATTATAGAAAAAATATTAATTTTATCATTTTATTTATGGTTTTACCTTCAGTTTACTTTGAAATTCTTTGAATAGTTCATATAAATATTCGATTAAATCTTCTTTTAATTTTGGCTGAGAAACTGATTCAACTAAATTATTTTTAGCTTTTTTTTGAATAGTTTTAACTTCAACTAAAATATGTTCCATTCCAGGAAAATTACTTAAATTATAAACTAACTCATCAAATAAATTTAGTATGAAATCATATTTTGTTAATCCCTCCAAAGTTAAAGCATCCATAAGAGTAATAAAAGAAGATGTTATTTCAGATGTAATTCCTGGTAATTCCAAAAATGTATGATTTTTATGAAAGTAAGTATTATTTGATAAATTTAAAGAACTAACTCTATTTACAATATCTATTACAGAGTGATATTCTTCAGAAATCCGCATTTTTTTTAGAAGATTTGTTAGAATAAGATTTTTTTCTTTTAGTTTCAAATTCAATTCCATTAAATTATTCATTGAATTTTTTAAAGCTTTTCTGAAGAAATTCTCATTAACAATCCCTTTTTGATATTTAATATTCAAATTCGTAATAGACTTTATTAATGCAAACAATTCTGATTCAATTTTCGATTCAGAATCAGGATAAAAAGAATTATCTTCCTTCATAGTATAGTCTATTGAATTAATTTTTTAAAAAATATATATCGCTTGTTAAAAATTTTAACCAAATATTGTTGGACGTAGAAAATAGAATAAAATAGCAACTATAATTCCAATAATAAGATTAGGGATTAGGACTCTTGTAGTTGAGGAATTACTTAATTCTCTTATAGCTAAAGTCATTAAAATAGGGACCCATATAGCAATAGTTAAAGCATCAATTATGTCTAGTACAACCCAAATTCTAGAATTAAATAATGGATCAAATATAGTAGGATCTATGAAAGTGACATTGGTATTTGGAAATGCAATAAGAATAATTAGAGCTTTAATAGCATTTATCAATAAAAATGGAGTAAATGCACATAACATCATCCTAAATTTATAAGTTCCTTCTATTTGTAACATTGTACCGCCCTTATAGATACTAAATGGACTCACATCTGATTCTTTGTATTTTTCCTCTTGTTTTTTAAATCCGGCAAAACGAGTCTCTAATTTATCAGTAAATCCAACTGCATAATTTGCTCCTTTACTAAACAACCAGATTAGAAACCAAAAAAGTAGTAATTGAAAACAGAATCCAAATACAAAAAAGGAAGCAAAAAAGCTCAAGTCATATATAAATCTTCCTAATGTAAATGGAGGGACAGCCACAAAATTGAAATGTGAAAAAAAAGCTAATCCCATAACCCCATAGAGTAATGAAGAAAATAATAAAATTAACCATCCGGGAGCTTTACTTCGTTTATGATTAATATCATGAAATGCCTTAGGGGCATTCACAAAAAGATAAAATATTTTCATATAAAAAGGATAGGGCTTCGTCCATTCTGCTTCATATCTTCTGAAAAATTTAATAGTCTCAATTCTTTCAATTTTTAATCTAAACCCACAGAAGTTACAAGCAAAACTATCAGCAGTATTCTCGTTTCCACATCTTGGACATCTTTGAAATGCAGCTACTGTCTGTGACATTCTGAACAGTTATCTTTATAATTTTTTATATTAAAAATATAATAAAATTCTCTTATAAAAATTTCTTCAAATTTTTAAATATAAACATGAAAAATCTATTATTTGAATGAAATATTTTGTTTATTATTTTATTTCAATGATGTAGTAATTATTCATTTTTGAAATGTGATAGCTTCTATTTGAAAATAATTTGATTAATTCTAGATTAGTTTTAGTATGACTGGTAATCTCAAGTACTTTGATTCTTGATGGTTCTTGACAGATCGCCATAAATGGAATTAGTTGATCACTAAGATAATTATCTATAGGTATCTTTTTTTGAATATATTTCATTAATACCTCTGCAGCTATTTTTCCTAATCGTTCTGAACTAAGCTTTTTTTCTCCTAGGATTGTTCCTGAAGAAATTACTTCTCCAGAATCTGAAGATGCCCAAAGAGAAAGACCAACTCCAGGACTTAATGAATTAACATAATTATAACAGATATTTAAATCTGTTTCAATTTTTTTATTAAGATGATATTCAATTGATTTTTTTATTCTTTCACCAATATTAGCTTTCCTTAATTGACTTGCAATTATAATTTCTCCCTGAATATCACTTATTTTACCTAATTTTGTTATTACAATTGGTCTAATTTTTTGTTTTGGAGGAAAAATGGTACATTTTACAGAAGCTCCTCCCTTAGGGTAGAAACCATGTTTCATTATATCAATTTCAATATTGTAGTTATGGTTTTTAAAAATTTTATAGGTGACTTCTTTAAGATAATTAAGACTTGGCGCCCAGGCACCAAACGTGCCACCACCTGAAATATCAATTTCGACTCTTTTTGGTTCAGAAAAACCTAAACATGCTATTTGAATTGGTTGTAATAGTAATCCTATATTTCCTGCTGTTCCAATTTCAACCTCAATCTTATTTTTCATAGAATAATTTGGATTTAGAGTTATTTCTTTGGTCCCAACTTCGCATTTAGATAATTTACTGCTTGTCAATTCTGAGAGTGTCTTCAAACCTTTTAGATGTTGAAGTCTTAAGCCTGGATTAGTTCGATTTGCACGTATATTTTTGATTCTTATCGGTTTTTTATATAAGATTGAAAATGCTGTTCCAATCCGAACTATTGATCCACCACCTTCTCCAAAAGATCCATCGATTTCTAAATATTTTTCCCCGATCATTTTAGCCTAACTCTTATTATAGAGGGTTTTAATTCTACTTACTCCGCCGAATTGTTGAATTAATTCAGTAACTTCTTTTGGAACTAAAGTCTTCCACTTCTTGTTATTTTTCGCTATAAGATTCCTAACATTACTACCATTAAATTTCCTTTTAAAAATAGAAAGTTTCTTCTCAACTCTTATACCTTGATTTTGAAATAGTTCTCTTACCCAATCGCTGTTGGAATAAACAATATCAAAAGTTCCTACAATAGAAATAACATGGTCAACCCATTTCTTTGCGTTAAATATATCAGGGATTAAGTAAATATCATACTTTTCAGGAGGAATTTCTCTTTTCTTCAAAGCAGACTTGATGAATCTTATTCTTTCATCAGCTGTGAAAGGATCATTCAAGGTATTGGATAATTGAGAGCTCCCTATACTAATTTTAACCTTATCATAAGATTTTAAGATTGTATTAATAACGTAAATATGACCATGATGTAAAGGTTGAAATCTTCCAATTAACAAAGCTATATTCGTTGCTTTTTTTTTACTTAGTGAACTATCTTTTTGAAAAAGCGTAAGAATGTCTGTATCAATTAACTTTCTCCATATTTTTCTTGAGTAATCGATATACTTTTCATTTTCTAACAAGTTTAGAAGTTCAGTTCTAGTATAAAATCTACTAGCCATAACATCTAATTCTTCTGGATTGGGTTCTATATCGAGATTATATTTAACTAGCGCAAAAAAAATATAAGCTATCTCATCTCCTTCTGTATTTATATCGTAAAAATGTAATTTTTTGATATTTTTAGGAGGAATTCCAAACTCTTCTTCAAGTTCTCTTAAAGCATTTTTTTTAATTTTGTTCAGATTTAAATATTTATCCCAGTTGATGTGTCCAGAAGATGAATCTGTAAAATAATTTGGAAAAGTTTCCTTACTTTTTGCTCTTTTTTGAACTAAATATAATACTTCTCCTTCAGGTGTATAAGAAATCGCGAAGACTCTTGTTATTAAATGACTTATTTTTTTTTGGTGAGCAAGATTCCTTTCCATTGGATAAATGTATTTTGAAATCTGGCCTGATTGTAAATATTTTTTATTATTTTTATCAATACATGCCAAAATTTCTTTTTCCATATTAATTATACTCCTTCTATATTTAATAAGATCTTATCTCCTACCTTGAAATCCAATGTTTTTGAAGCATTTCCTTGGTTGATTGAAATTTCAAGAAATCCAGTAGAGCCAACCAGAAGTAATATCGAATTAGCACTTACACTTGAAAAATGAGATGTAAAAGTTGCCTGATATTTATTTCCTTTAATTATTAAAGAGATTTTTGAATCATTCTCTAATTTAAAACCTATATCTCCTATTTTATTTTTAGTTATTTGTATTGTTGTAGTTCCATTCCCAAATGAATCAACATATTGAATTAAGGTTTTAATACTTCCTTTTTCTAAATCAAATTCAAAACCACTTGAGAATTTAATTATATCTTTATAATCAAAATTTGGACCAAGATTACTTAAAGTAAAAACTTCATTTTTAGAAATATAAGCTGCTATAGGAGCCATAATATCTCTGCCATGAAAGGTTGAAGACACAGGATGATTATAAAATTCTTCATTTTGAATATTAATACACTCCACTATCTCTGATTTCAATAAATTTGTGAAGATACCATTATTAGGTCCAATGAAATAATAATTTGATTTAGTCTTAATTGCTAAAATTTCTCTTTTACTTCCAACACCAGGATCAACAACTGTTACAAATATGGTTCCTTTTGGAAAATACTTATAACTCGTAGTTAAAATATATAATGCTTCGAGTATTGAAAAGGGAGTAATAGTGTGAGATAAATCAATAATCTTCACACGAGGGTTAATTTTTAGTATAATAGCTTTCATAGCAGCTATGTAATGCTGGCCTTTCTCTCCAAAATCAGTCAGTAATGCAATAATCCCTTCCATTTTATTCAAAGAATATGAACTTATAACTTTTTAAAATCAAATTTTAAATATTAATTATTAAATCAACAGAAATATTCATAGAAAAGATTTATGAAAAATCTAAAAGTATTTTAGTCTTTTCTATATTTTTTGTCAACTTCATGAAAACTTCTTAATGCTTCAGATTTCAATCGATATTCTTCTTCTTTTTCAAATTCAACTAATTTTTTAGAGATATCACTTGCCTTTCTATATGAAATATAAGCCGAATGAAAATCTTCATTTCTTAATGCATTTCTAGCTTCTTCAACAATTTTTTCTCTCTCTTTAGATAAGCTAGGCGTCTGCTGATAGAATTCACTTTTATCTCTCAGTGAAGTTGCAATATCCATGATATACAATTCTTCTGCTAAATCTCCTGCTTTTAAGTAAAATTTTGCTGCCTTTATGTAATCTAAAGCTTTTGCTGCAGTTTCAGCCGTATTGTAAAATTCAGAAACTTTTGCATGGTCTTCATTCTCAACTTTCTCTAAAAGCTCCTGAGCGATTTTTCTTTCCTTTTTACCTCCACTTAGCATAAATTTGGTTATATTTATAATACTCTTTTTTAATGCATCTGGTTGAAGTATGTCAATTAATGGTTCTAAATGTTCTAGATAAATGTCTTTCAATATTCTTTCAAAATCTTCTTTGGATTTATTCAAAATGTTTAAGCTAGGCATTTCTAATGCTTCTGCAGCTTCTTTAAGAGAAGAACGATATTTATCTAAAATATCATCTTCACTTAATAATAATCCTACTATAACACCAGAAGCTTTTCTTGCTAATTTTCCCTTAAATGTAGATAAGTACGAAAAAATTTGATTATCTTTTAATTTCAATAAATTATATTCATTTTTTGAATGATTAAGATTCAATCTAAGAAACAAATCATTTGTAATTTCAAAATCAGTCTTACTCTCTTTAAAATAATATCCCAATATCTTATAATCTGAATCAGTGGGAAGTAATATTACGAAACATCCTATTGGCATCGAGAAAATTCACCAAATTTAATTTTATAATTGACTAGCACTGATTATCCTATTCGTCTCCTCTCTAATGCTTTGGATTATATTGAGTAGTTGGGCAAAATAAAGATTATCGGCTACAGTTTTTGAAGCTTGTTTAATAATTTCAATAGCTTTCTTTTCTTCTTCTGTTATTGCTTCAATAGCTTTTTTATCCCAAAGTTCTTTTATTTTTTGGTTAAAATCATCTGAAAGATCTTGTAAACTTTTGGTAGATTGGACTCTAAATTGTTTTAACACTTCTACAATTAACCTAATATTTTCTGTCATAGCTACTGTTTGCTCTGAAAAACTTTGACTCATTTGAGTAATAGCGCCTCTCATTTGATTTATTTGCGCAATTGTTCCATCTAAAGAAGCCATAATCTGATTTATTTTTTGAATCATTTCGTCAAGTAATTGTTCCGCCATTTGATTTCACCTATCTTTTTATTCTACAACCTCTTCTTCTTTTAAAGATTCTTTAAGGCTTTTAACAGAATCAATTGCTTCTGATAATAAAAGGTTCACCGTGTCTTGATTGAGCACACCCTCCGAGAGTTTGGAAAATTCTTCTAACTTCTTAATCAAATTTTTTAGAGCGTCTAAACCTAATCCTTCTTGAATCAACTTCAATTCATTTGTAGTTCCTTTTCCTATTTCCTTTACAACATCAATATGTTTAGTTTGAGTAACATTGATTTCACTAGAAAATTCCTCTAATTTTGAGGTTAAATTTGTTATTTTTTCTTCAATATTTTGGTTGAGTCCATCCAAGGAAGTTTTCAATTCTTGTATTGCTTGACCTAATTGTGCTATTCTTTTATAAATATTCTGAAGCAGGTCTGTTAACATTTCAGCCATAAAAATTCAACTTTTTCAAATTTTTTTAATATTTTATAAAAATATCTCTTTTTATTACTTTATTACTTCAATTATAAATATAACAGATTACAACAATAAAAAAATTTTTATCTTTTTTCTGATTTAATTAGTTTATAATAATTTCGCATTTCAATTCATTGGGGCCATTTGCTTAGCTTGGTTAACAAGGTTTATGTGCTTGGTCAACAAGCGCAGGTCTTATAAATGACCATCGGACATACATTACATAGAATTGTCCGAGAAAGTAAAAACCTGAGTGATCTTTACTATTTCGTGAAGTTCAGAGGAAATCCGGGGTTCAAATCCCCGATGGCCCATATTTAAGTTTTAAGATCGTGAAACATCTATTTTACGATTATTCATATATATCTCAAGAATATTTCACAATATATTAGAATAATACTAAAGATGTAGAGATGAAATTTGAATTTAAGAATTTAGTCTTTTTAATCTAAATTTTTGTTAATTAAATCAAGGAGCCATCTTTTAATTTGCGTGAGATTTTTTAAAATACCAGGTACGAGATTTTCAGGAAAGTTATGTTCTTGTTCCAATCTTTGAGCGGTTTCCATCCACTTATTTAATGCTAATTGCACTAAACTTGCTCCTTCTGCTTCCATAAAGATGGGTACAACAGCAGCTGACTCTCTGGCATCTCCTATTGCAAAATAGATTTTTCGATTCACTCCTTTTAACATTACTAAGTTTGCGCATTCATCAAGTTTCCTTTCAACCAAAATACTTTTTAGAATCTGATTTTTTACATCTAAATCTTTTGAAGCATAATTTGCTTTTCTCTTCTTAAGAAGTGGTTGAATTTCAGTGATTACTTTGTCGCCAGTAGTTCCCTCTGTGAAGTATTTTGTTATTTTCACTGAGTTATCTAATGCTTCAATAGCAGTAAATTTTTTGCTGTTAGAATAAAAAACTGCCATAGAACCTCCTTGATCTTCACTTGATGATTGCTTTATATAGATGTTTCGCATAGCAACTGAATTACATGTGTGATATGCTAATTCAAATAACTCTCTAGGAAGTAAAGGTTTATATTCCTCTTCTATTTGTTTAGAAAGCCATTGAGAAGTAATTACATTGTTAAATTGGTTTAATAGTCGATTTTCCATTAGGAACCCCTAACTATAGAAATGATATTGTTCAATTAATTTTTATTAAAATATAGAACTTCTAGTTTTTATTTATTTTTATTTCTGTTTAAATAGAAATTCAGAATATTTGATAAATATTTATAATTGAACTATTTGATTATACGCTTTCTCAAATCTCTCGACTGCGGAAATTACATCTTTTTCTGCTGCTCCAATTGCTGCATTCATTACGATATATGGAGTGGGATAATCGCTACAACATGTTCCAAATGCTGTTTCTTTTGGGTTGTAGACTCTTGGTCCTGTTACTCTTAAGTTATATAACGCTCCACCAAGAGCATATAATTGATCTTCTTTCATATTAGTTAAAGACATAGCTACTGCAACCGGATTATATACATCAAGAATTCTTTCATTAAATTTATTTGCAACTCCTCTGAGGTATGTTTCTAGAGTTTTACGGTTTTTCTGTTGCTCATCAATTAATTTTTGATAACCTTTAATGCCTAAAGAAAGCATTGAAATTAAGAAATTCACAACAGGGCTCGCAGAAGCACGACCTGCATATGCCTGACTTATCTTTCTTATGTTATCTTTTTCAGGTGATGCAATCACAGCTCCACCTACAGGTGTAAGGAAATTTTTATCAGTAGATTGGATAATTGCATCAACCTTTCCGGCATCTATAGCAGATCGAATTAATTTCATCCATTGCGGACTCTGAACACCATATGCGTTTATAACAATATGAACAAGATCATTTTCTTTAGCAAACTTAGCTATTTCTTTAATATCGTCATGCTCGCGAGGAGGAAAAAAACTAGTAAGAGAAATAATTGCAAAACAGTTATCATCTAAATTTTTTTTAATATTTTCAACAGGAATTCTTACAGCATCCCCAAAAATCTTTCCGGGGATTGTTTTTGACTTAAATCCAATTAAATCAATCGATTTTAAAATAGATTTATGATCAATCTGAGGAACTAAGACATTTTGTTTAAATCGATCATTTTGATTAGATTTTAAAGCGCTTAAAGTTAAGGATAATGACATCCCTGTGCATAGAGGGACAACAATTGCATCTTTAATATTCGGTAATCCGGTATTTCTCATTATATGCCGAGCTAAATAGTTGGATATTTCATACATTATTGAACCTCCTGGTGCTTTCGGTTGAGCAGCTGTTAAGAAACCACTTCTTCCTACACCATGACAAAATCCAGCAGAGGTTCTTAATTGTAATTTTGATGCTATTCTTGCTTCTCTTTCCCCTACTCTCGCAGCATTTTGGTCTTTGTCTGTATCCATGTTCGAAAGTGTTTGGAGTAAGAACTCAATTTGATCATCTGTCCAGGCATCATTAGGTACAGATCTTTGCTCAAAAAGAACTTTTATTGGTTTTAAGAACTCATTTAGAACAAGTTGCCCCCTATTTAGCATGTTTTCAGGAATATTTGAATTTTCAAAATAATCGATAATTTTGTTGAAATCAACCATTTAAAACACAATATAATAATTTTATTCATAATTTGGCGGCCCTCGAGGGGAATCGAACCCCTATCCCTCCGCAGGATAACTGGGTTTGAAGCCCAGTGTCAGAGACCACTCCAACCGTCAAAGGCCATAAAAATTAATTATTTCTAATTGAAATTATTTATCTTTTTAAAAGAAGTTTTTGATTATAAATAATGATATTATTAATTTTTTATAATAGTTAAGAGAAAACATTTGAGATTTCCTTCCCTTCTTCAAAAATACCATTAGCTTTCTTTACAATATCTGGGATATCGATTTGCTGAGGGCATTTTTCAAGACATTCACCACATTGAGTACATAAACTTGCCGCTCCATCAACTTCATCCTCTTCAGAAAGCCTTTTTTCCAATTCTTCTGGTGTTTTTGCCATTCTATTATAGAAAAATAGTATTCGATCTCTTCTTCGTTCACCCCAGTATGCTAATTCATTCAATAATCTAAAAATCCATGGAATAGAAACTCCACTCGGACAGGGTATGCAATATCTACAACTAGTACAAGGTACAAGATCATAATTGTCATAAATTTTCCGTAATTCAGATATAGTATGTAATTCTTCTGCTGATAAACTATTTATGGCTGAATTGTTTGCAGATTCGATATTTTCTTTGACTTGTTGCATAGAACTCATCCCACTTAATACTACAGAGACTTCAGGATGATCCCATACAAATTGTAATGCCCAATCTGCCATAGTTCTTTTTATTGGTGATTTTTTCAAGATATTTTTGATTTCTGGTCTCGAATCTAATTTATCTTCTGGAATAGCTAATTTTCCTCCTCGAATTGGTTCCATTATTATCAAGGCTATATTTTTACTTCCTGCGTATTCTACTCCTTTATTACCAGCTTGATAGTCTACATCAAGATAATTAAATTGAATTTGACAACAATCCCAGCTATAATAATCAATTATTTCTTTAAAAACTTCAAAATTATCATGAAATGAAAACCCTATATATTTGATAAACCCATCTTCTCTTGCTTTTTCCATTTTATCAATTAAGTTTAATTTTTTAATTTTCCTCAGACGACTTTCAGTTAGACCATGGAAAAGATATATATCAGGATTAGTTTTTAATCGATCTATTTGTTCTCGAAGGTATCTGTCAAAATCCTCAGTTTTCCTCACTGCCCAAATTGGTAATTTTGTTGTAAGATGCACTTTTTTGCGATACCCATCTTTAAGAGCTTTTCCTACAATTACTTCACTTTCTCCATTATGGTAAGGATATGCCGTATCAATATAGTTTACTCCATTATCTATTGCAAACCTAATCATTTTAATAGCTTCTTCCTCATTAACATTGGTTTGATCGATCATAGGCAATCGCATAGCACCAAATCCTAATACTGATACATTCCAATCTAAGGATCCCATTTTTCTATATTTCATAGTTTAATGATTAGTTTTCATTTAATTTGATTTTTGTTATTTTCGACTTAAATTATTGTGTATATATTATAATCTTTAATAAAAACACTGATTCTAAATAAAAGTAATTTAAATAATGAATTACAAAATTTTGACTGTTTTTCCTTTTATATTTGACTATTGTTAATAATTTTTAAAAAATTAAGTAGAATGTGTTAAATGTATGATTAGTGAAACAAAATTATTGTTTAACTTGGATTTAACAGAGTGTCCATTTTTATCAAATTGCTTACTCCCAAAAATATGGTTTTTATGTAAAATCCCCAATTGTCGAAATTGCCCCGACTATGCTTCTAAATTAAAAAAAGTCACTCAATAATAACTTAAAATTTACTAGTAATTTGATTCTTATATTTTATATATTCTTTTATTTGCTTTATCTTTTCAAGTTTAAATCTTTCCAAACCAAGATCTGACATCATAAGACTATATACTCTTTCGATAAAGGTTGAAATTAGGAAAGCTGTAGCACCCCAGACAGTATGAGTTTTATTTTTTATAGTATCTATATAATTGAAATAAAATATAGGAAATTTTTTACCATTGATATCAACAGCTTGTTCTCTAAAATTAGTTTTATTTATAAAAAAGTCAATTGGTATTTTGAGAATTTCTTGGACTTCTCTGTCATCTTTGATTAATTTTTGATCTTTATGAATAATTCCAATAAAAGGAGTAATTATAAACCTTGTCATTGTTGGGAAATCATCAAGACAACCAATAATTTTAACATTTTGTTGAGAAATCCCAATTTCTTCTTGAGTTTCCCTTAAAGCTGTATCTTTTAATGATGTATCTAATTGAGGATCAAATTTTCCCCCAGGAAAAGATATTTCACCTTTATGTCTTGTGCCTTTATCCGATCTATGTATTAATATTAGATCATAAGGTTTCTTATCATATGGCATTATTGAAAAAAGAACCGCTGCATTTGTAAAGTAATCATCCTTAATAGAAATTCTAAGCGGAGAATCACATGGATATAAAGCTTTTTTAATTAATGACTCATCAAAGATTAATTCTGTAGCATTCATGTGTTTTGGCAAAAATTTTAAGAGAATGTTTATTTAAAAATCATAATATTCTATTCTAATAAAGTTTTTAGCAAGTGTTAAACAATGAAGCTTCCGAAAGAAATCAGAGATAGAACAGATTTGGTAAAGGTGGATAAGAACAAAAGATGTTCGATTAGAGATTGTAGTGAAATTGCGATTCGGTCTCTTTCAGAGAACAGCTGGAAAATCTATATTGAAAAAGCAGGTTTAAAATATGTGAAAAATTCAGCTCATAAGGTTTATTTATGTAAAGCTCATTATAATCAATCCAATAAATTCAAAAAGTCACAAGAAAAGATATTTCAGAAGAAAGGATTCTTAGATGATTCAGTCTCAGTTAAAAAAGGAAAATGGGAATATTAGGGTATTCCTACCATCTGATCATAGATTGAATTAATTAATAAATGCTGGCCTTGGATAATGCCTATTGAGATAAGTGAAATAGCAATTAATAAGATTATTATAGCAATTAATTTATTTCTCATTTTTATCAATTAAATAAAAATTACATTATTAAATATAGTTTTAGGATATATCACTTGGTTAATTTTTGTAGAGTCTCAATTTTGGTACTAATTTTTTTCAGTTTTGTATCAAAATCTTTGTCTATTTTTTTAAATTCTTCTTCATCAATCTCTTTCGCATGAAATCTACCTTTGTTAAGTTTACGATCTCCTGTCATTTCTGCTTTTTCTAATTTTAAATCTTGAATCCATAATTTCATACCTTCAATTAATTCCTTTTTCTCATTTTCTAAAGCTAATTTTTCTTCTTTATATTTATCTTTTAATTTTTCAAATGTTTCTTGATCAACTTTATGGAGTTTGTACTCCTTTGTTAAATTTTCCAATTGAAAAACCTTAGTCTCTATATCGTTTGAGATTCTCTGAACAATAAACGGTTCTTCTAAATTTTGTTTAACTACAATTTCTTTTTGCTTTAATTCATCGATGAGTGTTTTTAATGCTTCTAATTTGATATTAATTTCCTTTTTGAAGTCATGGTCATATTCATATTTTGGATCTTTTGTAGATTTTGAAATATCATCTAGCTTTTCTATTAGAATCTTTTTATTAAGTTGAATATCATTAAATTCAATATAATATACCATTTGTTCTTTTACATCTTCAGGAAGTGGTTTAAATTCGGTTTTATCTATCTTTTTTTTAGGTCTAATTGATTCTCTTTCAATAATTATTTCTTCTTTCTGTTGTTCTTGCTCTATTTCGCTTTCTAATGGTTTGCTTTCTATTCTTCTAGTATCTTCTCTTC
>JBHLNK010000163.1:0-3569 GCA_048941625.1 Promethearchaeota archaeon
GTTATTACTAGGGCTACTGGCTTTTTGGATAAAATAATTCCAAACTTCTACATAAATTCTTATTATTAATAAAGACTAAAGATTGCCAATTTTTATCATATTAAATTTAGGGTTCTTGTTTTTTGTTTATTTTTCGTATAGATAATGACTATCCTCATGCTATAATATTGTAGCGAAACATCACCGAGGGTCGTCCTTTCTCTCATTGTGTACCTCCTTATTTGAATAGGAATAATTAAATTAAGTCTTTTTTTTCCTTATTTTTTAGTTTTTCTTTCCCAATAACCCCTGTCCTCGTTTTTAAAATTGCCTATTAAAAATTTGATATTTCACGCTTTAAAACTGAATAGAATAAAAAAATAAAAAAAAATTAAGATTTTAATAATTCAATTTTGGCAATAATTTCCAATATTTCTCCTTCTAGAAAACTTGCTTGAGTCTCAGAATTGTTTTGTTTTTTAAGTAACCAGTTGATTTTGTGTAATGTCCATTCTAATTTCCATTGGACACACTTCAGTAAGCAATCAATCTCCACATCCCTTGATATTCTGAAAATTGCGATTTCTAACAACTTGGAAGCACACCATATCTTTCTACTTAGGCACCTGCCCACACAGGAAGGTAATTCTTGGTCAACGTAATCACTCAAATTAAGTAATTCCACTTCTAAATAGCCGATTTCCATTGCTAATTCTGATCCAGTAGATAGCCCCATTATGATAATTATGTTATTTCTGATTTCATGTAGATTTAAGATTATATAAGTAGCGATTTCATTGGAGATTCTATTCCTTCTGGCTAACATTTCCGTCTTTATCTCTACGTTTCTTAGAAATAACTTGGCAATGTAAATTTGGCATAACCCGCGTGTGATATTACCATCTGCTACCTGCTCGAAAGCTCTCATTAATCTTTCTTGAGCATGAGTCAATTTATAAATAAGGCATTTGTTCCATGGACAATTAAGGTTATTATCAATGTATATCTTTAGTTCTTCTAATTGCCAGTAGACATAGTCATACATGTCCCAAAGAACATTTTCAAACGTACCAGATATAGAGGAACATAAGTAATCATTTGCTCGATCATTATCTCCATCTGTTACCACTACTTCTACATATGATAATCCCTTTTTAAATAGCCATTTGTTTTCCACTAAGAATGTATATGTATTTTCTGTTTGATCTTGGCTAATTGGATCAACTAATTCTCCATTAATGAAAATTGAGATATCATTTATTCCACTCTCATCAATTGCATCGAAGGATATATTAATAATAAAATTCTCAGGATAAATTGCTAAATTCGATAACTCTGGTGGAGAAGTATCATCATCTACTATTTCTTGATATCTAATGACTTCGGTTGATAAAGAATCTATCGCTAAAGTCCGGTCATCATCATTATCTCTAGCAAGAATGTCAATAGTATAATATCCAAGATTTGGTGTTAGTTCCCAAGAACCTATATCAGTGCCAATAAACGATAGAATATAATCATCCAATCCTTCTGTGGATTGATAGGTTATTGTAATATTTACCTCAATTATACCAGAATCAATATCAAATACACACCATTCAAAATATCCTGGATCGTTGTCATACCCGCTTCCAATATAATTTATCATGATTTCGGGAGATTTTGAATCATCATCTATTATATCTATTGTAATTTCTATAGTTGTAGTTAATGTGTCATCTACCCTATCAGTATCATTATCAGTCGCAGTAAAGACAAAATTATGAGTTCCAAGACTATTTGGTACAGGATAGGTTCCACTAGGATCAACAGAAAGCTCTGAATCATCGGAAGCAACTACTATGATTTCTCCAGGTTGTCCATCTGTTCCATCCCCGGTATAAGAATATTCGATCGTCGGCGGGATTTCGTCGTCATCAATAATTGTTTCATACTCAATGCTGGTGCTTTGCTCTGAGTCAGTAGGATCATTATTAAAGACCATTACTTCTATTGAATGTTCTCCTAGAGAATGTGGAACAGCATAACAACCAAAGCTTGTTCCAACAAGAACTCCATCTATATATACTTCTATTGAATCTAAATCTATACCACTTTCTCTATCATAAGCGTATACATCCCAAAATCCTGCACTTTCATCTGTATGATTACCCCCTAAATAGTTAATGGAAATTGCCGGGGCTGTTGTATCACTGTCCTGAATTAAATCAAATAACCCTTCTTTATAATATGGAATATTATAGTCCACATCTTCGAAAAATAGTTTTATAGGTTTTAATCCAGAGCCTTGAGAAAAAGATACATTTAAATAGATTTTTTCAACCTCTCCGGGATTTAACTGTATTTGAGTTATTTCTTCTTTATTGCTATTTAGAATGGTTGCAATCCCATCGAAGTCC
Organism: Promethearchaeota archaeon; assembly: GCA_048941625.1. Lineage (GTDB taxonomy): Archaea > Asgardarchaeota > Lokiarchaeia > Sigyniarchaeales > SOKP01 > Loki-b32. Next base: position 2,379 of record JBHLNK010000163.1, read on the forward strand.
ACGATGCTCAAGTTTATAGTTTTTGGTTGTGTAGTGTTAACTAGACTTAGATATATCTCTATAGTATTCACTGTTGAGGGTTCAATACTTATCATATCAGCAAATTTTGGAACAGAGACGACTAAATGCTTTTGATTATTCTGCAAAGCTTCTATCTTTCGCCCAGTGGCATAGTTGTAATATGATAGCAAAATAGGATGCGAATAATTCGATATTTCATGCATCATAGTATTTACTATTGTGATTAAGTCTTCACTAATGCTTAATACCGATAACCAATTCTTATTGTCAAATTCCCAATTAAGTGTAGAGTTTAAACTTTCTAAGGTGGTAATATTTTCGGGGGACAATTCTATAGGTATATTTCCTGTCGCTATTCCAAGTTCTACTTGCTCCAGATTTACATTATGAATTATTTTATCATAGGTTAAACTTAAGACTAGTTCGAATTGTTCTAAAATTAAACCGTTTTCATAATAATAATCCAAATATGAATTATCTTGAGGATCTTCCAAGTTAAATAATCCATTTTCAGTAATATTACCAACCTCAAATTCTATCTCTTGTAATCGATCCTCAGGTAAATTTAACAGTTCTTGTAATTCTGGTGAGATGCCATTTGTCTCTATTTCAACTTCTGCATCTAAAATATCTTGATTCGTCACTCCTGCGTTAGCAAAGTCTTCAATGATAAGAGAGTTTACTTTATTTAAACTAATCAATATTTTTCTATTATGCTCGAATTCTAAACTCTTGCTAATTAATAAATCATCTAATTGGAAAAGTTGCCATGAAATTTCCCCTAATTCTTCTGCTTTATTCATCCGATTTACTATTTCTCGTTGTATTTCTCTTTCAGTTTGAAGGTTTTCCACACTTTGTAGTAATTCATATAATTTCTTAGAATAACGTAGGTTATTTTCAAATTCCCTTGGTATTGAAGCTTCGGTATACTCTCTCGGTACATGTTGAGTAAAGTCTCCCGAAGCCCCATTAGGATCATTACAATGCTCTAATGCTTCATCCCTTAAATATTCATATGCATATGAACTAAAATATCCTATAATTGCTAGTGGTGCACCTAACAAAATCCCAATAGGACCGCCTCCTAGACTAAGAAGACCACCTCCAACACTTAAAAGACCATAAATGTCCAATTGATCACTATAATAATAGTAATTATCCATCTCA
>JBHLNK010000013.1:0-7652 GCA_048941625.1 Promethearchaeota archaeon
TTTATTTCTTCTTATTCTTTATTTTGTTCTTTTTTTATATTTAATTCATTCCAGCATGAAAAACAGAGGTAATAGTCTCTCTCTAAAAGTACTAAATCTTTAATACTTCGAATCATACCACAGTTATGACATTTCTTTTTCATAACCACCAATACTCATTATTTAATGTATACTAAAATAATAAAAATTATAATTTATTTATTTTATTTGATTCAAAAATTTACTATATTCCCACATTCTTATTAAAGTCCACACACCTTCCTCTGGATAATAAACAGGTATACCATGATCTTGTAAATAAACAACAAACTTCTCTTCTCTCGTATTATAACATGTCAGTATGATTGGTTTCTGATATTTATTTTTAAATTCAATTATTTCATCAAAAAGAGCAATAAAAAAATCCTCCATCATATCTCCAAAATTTCTCATTGTGACAACACTCTCATGTTGCTTCATGAAATCTGGTACATTCACGAGGTTCTTAAAATATTCAGTCCCCATAAGACCATAGAAGATAAGAGAGTCAATTTCGTCGCTTTTTAATAATATTTCTGGGAGCACGTTTAAAAAATTTTGCATATCATCTGAATAAGTTAAATCTATTGGATTTATGGTTGATGCTGTTTCTGGCATCCATGGTCTCAACTTCTCTTGTAATTCTCTGCTTAACATCGGAACTTTCATACCATTACTTTCGAATAAATCAGACATTAAAGTACCGGGACCTCCCCCTAAAGTTAAAATTGCCACTCTATTTCCTTTAGGAAGGGGAAGTGAGTCAAAACCATTAAGTAAGTTTAACATTTCAATACTATTTTTAACTTTTATTGCTCCAGTTTGTTCACAGATCGAATCAATTATATACCCTGGTGATGTAATAGCTGCAGTATGGGATTTAGCCGATCGAGTACCCGCTTCTGTTTGTCCAATTGGAATTATAACAATAGGTTTTTTAAGATTTATCCTATTAATTAATGCAATAAACTCCTTTCCTCTTCTTACAGCTTCAAAATAAATTCCAATAGTAGTAGTTTTATTATCATCTTCAAGAACTTCTAAATAATCGACTATATCTGTATTGACTTCATTACCAACTGATATTATTTTTGATATTCCTACTCCAATTTTAGAATTAATGGCAATTAAAGGTTGAACGGCATAAGTTCCGGATTGTGAAATAATTGAAACACCACCTTCTCGAGGTGGCCATGGCACATGGGTTATATTCACATAGGGGGTAACTACTTCGCCTGAACAATTTGGCCCCATAATTTTAATATTATATTTCTCAGCAATATGCCTCATCTTATCTTGAGCTTCTTTATTTCCTACTTCCAAGAAACCACCAGATAGAATAATAACGTTATTTACTCCCTTTTGACCACAATCCTCAAGAAATTTATTAACAAGATCTGGATTGATTGCCATCACAGTTAAATCAACTTCTTCAGGAATATCTCTTATATTTTTATACGCTTTAAAACCCAGTATTTCATCCTCTTTTGGATGGATTGGATAAACCTTCCCTTGGTATCCCGCAGAAAGTAGATTTATGAGATGAATACTTCCAAATTTCTGCATCATATTAGATGCTCCATAAAAAGCCACTGCTTTTGGATTAAAAAATCCCTCGAATTCCTTCCATTTATTCATGCTAATTACCCTCCTTTAAAATAATTCGAGCATCTACTACCTTTATTCCTTTGCCCGTTTCGAAAACAATTATAGGATTTAGGTCTAATTCTATTATTTCTTGATTTTCTATTAAAAGATTACAACATTTTAAGATTGTATCAGTAATAGGATCTAAATCTGCTTTTGGTTTTCCACGATATCCATTCAATAATGGAAATGCTTTTATGCTCCTAATCATTCTGTCTGCTTCTCCTTTTGTTATAGGGCACACTCGATAAGAAACGTCTTTAAAAATTTCAACAAAAATCCCTCCAAAACCAAACATAAGAACAGGTCCGAAATTATTATCTCGTACACCTCCTATGATTATCTCCGCAATACCATTTTGCTCCATTTTTTGAACATTTACTCCAAAAACTTTAGCAGTTGGACTAAATTTGTACCCATTTGTAATTATCTCATCATAACCTATATTTAGGGCCTTATCAGAATTGATATTTAATTTAATAATATTAGCTTCAGTTTTATGTATTATATCAGGACTCATTAATTTCAATACGACAGGGTAACCTATTTTATTTGCAAACTCTAAAGCTTCTATTCTTGTCTTGGCTATTTTATATTCACCAACAGGAATGCCATAGTTAGAAATAAAATTCTTACTTTCATGTTCCATTAAGAAAAATCTATTTTCTGCCAACACTTCGTTTAATAAATTTCTTGATTGATTAATCTTCATAACCTCAGTTTCTAATGTTTTGAAAAACATTAAAGGATAAGTTAGACTTTCTCATTAAATAAATAGTTATTATAGCAAATATTAAATCCATTAAACCAAATAATAATAACCCAATTGAAATCTCAGGTATCAAAATTATATTAAGTATTATAATAATTTGAATTGCAAAACGTAAGTAGGTAATTAAAATGATATTTACTAGATATTTCTCTACATTAAGAGACGAGCATATTAAGATTAGCCCTAAAATTATTGCTAATAAACCTCCCGTTTGAGAAAAGATTGGAAACTCTAATTGGGTTATATTGGCTCCTAATAGGTTTAATAAAGGTAAGATAAAGAAGATCATTAGACTCCCAAAAATTAGTTCATATACTCCCCCAATAAACGAGAAAATCTTCATTAATTCTTTTGCTTTAGTTTCTTCCATTTTTATATCTTCTCATTTTTTATTTAACGTCCTAAAAAATCAGGTTCTCTTTTTTCAAAAAAGGCTAATAATCCTTCCGTAAAATCTTCTGAATCAAAAGCCTTAAATAACGCTTCAGCTTCATTTTCAAGAGCCTTTATCGTACTTTTTTCAAGTAACTTATTTATTGCTAGTTTTGCTAACCCAATTGAATAAGTAGGACCTTTAGCTAACCTTTCAGCTATTTCCAATACACTTACCATAAATTTATCAGCTGAAAAAATTCCATTAACTAGCCCCATTTTTAAGGCTTTTTGGGCACTAAACCTATCTCCAAAAAAGATCAATTCCTTTGCTTTATGTATCCCTAGTATTCTAGGGAGAATGTAGGTGGAAGACATCTCAGGAATAATTGCTCTCTTCATAAAAAAAGTCCCAATTTCAGCTTCATCTGAAGCATAAATTAAATCACAATTTAGAGCAATGTTCAACCCTCCTCCTAATGCTAAGCCATTAATAGCAGCAATTATAGGTTTAGGTGTTTTTTGTAATTTCATTACAGTTCTTTTTTGAGAAACATCAATTTCTAATTCTCCTGACTGCATTTTCCCTCCATCTTCCACGTTATCTACATCTCCTGCCATCCCCTGACTAGCCTGATTAAAATCTCCTCCCGTCGAAAAAGCTCGGCCTTTTCCAGTAATGATTGCCGCCCGAATTTCTTTATTATTAGCGACCTCATCCAAAGCTTCTTGTATTTCATCAAACATTTTACCATTTATGGCATTTAATTTATATTCTCGATTAAACGTGATTATTGCTACATTATTTTTAACTTCAAACAAAAGATATTTGAATTCCATTTTATAATCCCATTCCAACTTTAATTAAATTTAAAATAAAAAAAAATTGATTAATTGAAAATAAATTCTCATTTCATTAACATTTGGAGTTTCAGCATTGTTTTCATTGGTCCCTTAGCTTTAAGTTTTCCTCCCATAAATGCTTTTGTTGGACTCAGTTCTCCATCCATAATATCTATAATAACTTCACTTTGGGTTGTTATAGTAATATCAGGCTCTTCAATATCACCTTCTTTAATTTCACAATTTGCATCCTTGAATACAAGATAATAATTATTTGTATCTGTAAAATTGAATTGTAGCGTCTTATCAAAGTCTTTAAATCTTTCTTGATATGCCGGATCGTCCAACTTGCTTACCATTTTTTTAATACCTTCAATTAATTCTTCATCAGTCATTTCTTCAACCTCTTATTTTATTTTTAAAATATTTTTACATTCAAAAAAAAAAATTAATTATTTTCCCTTCCATTTTGGTTCTCTATTCCCCTCCAAGAAAGAAGTAAATCCTTCAATCACATCTTCACTATGGAATAATTCTTGGAAAGGCTCCCAAAGACTCCCAATTGCTCTTGTTCTAGTATAATGATATCCTTGTTGAAACCACTTCTTAGTCCATTTATGACTTAAGGGAGCTACCTTTTTCATGTCCTGTGCCATTTCCATAGCAGCTTTCATTAGATCATTATGTGGAACCACCTGATTAACTAGTCCCATACGATAAGCATCATCAGCAGAAATGATTTTACCAGTTAATAAAAGTTCTTTAGTATGTCGCATTCCAATCAGTTCAGGAAGTAATAAGAATGCTACTCCACTCGCTAAACCTCTTCGATTTTCCCAAAATCCCATTACTGCATCATCTGCTGCAATTGCACAATCACACCATAATGTGAGTTCAAGCCCACCAGCGTAAGCGTACCCATTTATTGCAGCAATAATCGGTTTTGGATAACGCGCCATTAATTCACAAGGATCAAGTAATATACCAAGAAAATCTCCTAGGTTTTTAAAACCTGTGCTAGACATTTCTTTAATATCTAACCCCGCTGAGAACGCACGGCCTCCTTTATACTCTTCGTCGTTTCCAGTTAAGATTATTACTCTCACATTTATATCATCCCAATTATCTGATAATACCTGACCAATACTAGCCCAAACATCTCTACATAATGCGTTTCTTCTTTCAGGTCTATCAATTGTAATGATACCTACCTCATCCTTTATTTCAAACTTCACTTCTTTATATTTTACCATATTATTTTTCATCTCCAGCTTATTATAATTTATCAGCTTCTTCTTTTGTTGGACCTCTTACAGATGGTGTTAACATACGCTCATCAACGTCTTGTTTAAATTCTTGTCTACCTATAAAAAGTTTCAAAATATCATTTGATCCCCCCGCAATCTGCATTAAAGCCGCGTTTTTCAAAATTCCACCAATTCCTGTTTCTTGTAAATAAGCATCACCGCCTACAATATAAAGTGCATCAAGCGCCATTTCAGTCAATGATTGAGTCCCAAAAACCTTTGCTGTAGAAGATTTCAAAGCAAATGTAAACATATCTGCTTCTCCAGTATCTAGTAAATGTGCTAAATAATAGATATAAACCCTTATAAGATGCATTTTCATACTTATGTTAGCCATTCTTAGTTGCACTCCATTATAACGAGATATAGGAGATCCAAATTGAACTCTTCTACGACCATAGGCTCTAGCAGTTTCTATAAGATTTCTTGATGATCCTACTACACTGGCAATTCCCAATCTTTCAATATTGAGTGCACTTGTCATTACAGTCCATCCATCACCAGGATCTAGGATCATATTCTCCTTAGGTACACGCACATCACGATAACGAATAACTGAATTGGCCATTTCAACATCTCCAATTAAATCATTTATTTTTTCGATTGTTATCCCAGATTTATTTGTTGGAACTAGAAATGCGGTAAGATGTCTATATATTCTCTTCATTTCGGGATCAGTATTCGCATAAAGCATATGATAATCAGAAATTGCTCCTAAGGTAATAAAACGTTTCCAACCATTCAAAACCCATTCAACTCCATCTTCCTCGGCATGAAGTTGAACTCCGGCGGCATCATTACCCACATCAGGTTCAGTTACAGTAATAGATGCCCATTTTTCTCCTTTTACAATTGGCTCTAAAAACTTCTTTTTTTGAGCTTCTGTTCCAAATAAATGGACTGGACCAGCACCAAAAACACTTGTTAATAAAGGATTTACGTTTAAGTTAGATCTTCCTATTTCTTCATTCAAAATAGTGTAGCCAGCATATCCCTTATCTCGTCCACCATATTTTTCTTCTGCTAAAACCATTAATGGATGAAATCCACGTTCTACACACAATTTGGAGGCACTCCACTGAATTTCCATTGGATCCTTATTTTGTTCTAATAGTTTTGTAGTTCGTGGAACTAATTCAGTATCACAGAAATTTTCTACCTCATCTGCAAATTCTTTAGTTTCTTTATCCCACCAAGGCATGTAATCAAATGGCATTATCGATATCCCTCCGCATTATAATCTTTATATGCATCTTTTCCCATACCAAACTTTAAATTTACGTCTCCAATCTCATTTAAGCCCTGCCAAGATATTTTAGCTAATTTAATTTTATCTCCTTCTACATAGAGATTTGCTAGATTCGCATCACCTAATGCTCTAAGTACTGGTTGAATTTCTTTCTTTTTTACTCCAAGTAATCCTGCCATTAAATCTGCTTCCATATGTAATGCTTGATTGTATTCAAAATTTTTAGCTAGTAATTTCAACGCTCGTAATTCTAATTCTTCATACATAATCGTTCCCTAAATTTATTATTGTTTCAGTATCAAATTTTTATTTAAATTAAATTTCAATTTGTTTATGTGTATTAAACTCTTTGAAATACATTCTTTTAATCTAATATAATAAGAATGCTAAAAAATCAATCCTATAACTGTTTTAATGAATTTTAGATTAAGTTTAATTTTCTTTAAATTATTTAGATCAATTTAAATTTTTATTTGAAAAAAAATATTAATTAATAAACTAATGAAAGTTGAAAAGAGATTAAAAATTGGATCTAAATGATTTATTGTTTGAGTTTTCTCATAAAGAAAGGTACAATTTGCTTCAAGGTTTATATTATGAAAGTAAAAGACATACTGAGCTCCAAAGTGAACTTAATCTACCTGGGTCTGAAATTTCTCGTCATTTAAAACGTTTAAGAGAGAAAAACCTTGTAATTAAAAACCTCCAGAATAAGTATCAAATAACTAATATTGGTAAATTATTCATAAGATTGATGGAAATATTCCGAGTTTCTTTAAATCATAGTGATTTTTTTAATACTCATAAGATTAGTTCAATACCCATAAATCTAATATTTCAATTGGGAAAACTTAATGAAGTTGAATTTGGTAATAAGACTATGGAGAACATGGAAATTTTTGAAAGTTTAGTAAAGAGTTCTGAGAAATTTCTTTATGCTATAACAGATCAGTATCAAAAATCTTTGTTAAAAGAGGCAGAGAAGAAGTGGAGAAATCGCTCTATAAAGATTAGAGCTTTGATTGATATTGATCTTTTGAAATCCTATAATATTCCAGATGGTTGGTCGAAATTATTTGATAATCCAAAAACCTTTTTCAAAGATATGCTGGAAAATATCAGAATTTTGGAAGATATTGAGATTTCATTAGTTGTTTCTGACAAGGGAGCAATAGTTTTTTTGAGTAAAGATGGACAAATTGATTATAGCCAGTGTCTAATTGATAATCATATACCATTTATAGAGTGGGCTAAGGAATTATTTGAATGGTATTGGATTAAAGGAAGTCAAATACTTCCATTGATTCGTAAAGAATCAAGGTTAGAACGTTAGAGATAATATATAAATGATTTTAGATCTCAAATCTGTATTACACCATTTTTTCAAAAATAATATTAATTTATATGAATTTCTCTAAAGATAATTTAATAAAAATTTAGCTAT
>JBHLNK010000013.1:7752-57183 GCA_048941625.1 Promethearchaeota archaeon
TAAAAATTTAGCTATTCGTTTAATGAGTAATCTAAAAAAATAATTTATTTTATTTTTATGACTTTTACCTAATTAGATTTTGTCTTTTCATTAAGAATTAGATCATAAAGATCATCCATAGTTTCGGGAGGAATATATTGTTTTTCTTTTTTATGGAGAGAGATTGCCTCAGAAGGGCATACAGTGACACAATTTCCACAACCGATACATCTTTTAAGATCAATTGAAGAGATGTCATCAATGAGAGTGATTGCGTTAAGTTGACAACGATCAACACAAGAAGCACATCCAGTACATAATTCAGAATCTACAACTGAATAAAAATTAGAAACTACATAATTAGCGGGATCCGGAACTCTTAAGAGTCCTGCGATTCCTCTATCACAACAAGAACAGCAACTACAAATAAATTCAACATTTTGAGAATTACTAGGTCGGATTATTAATCCTTCTTCTTGATTTTTTTGTAAAATGCTAAGAAATTCTTCTTTACTAATTTGAGTACCCCACCCTTGATCTATATACATTTGAATCATATCTCCAAAACCTAGACAATTTTCCTTATGATTCGTCATTTTACATGGTTTTCCAAGCATTTCTCTCTCTTCACGGCAGATACAGTTAATTTTTGCAAAGGGACCTTCGCTTTCTTCTACGATCATTTTAACATTATCATAAGGAGCTACTTTAAGTTCTGGTCTAAGGCTTTTTTCGACTGGTATAGTCCGGAGTTGATGGTAATCAGTTTTGTTAGCCTCTGCACCCCAGATCTCAACTAAATACTCATTAAAATCTTTTGAAAATTCTTTAGTAATTCTATTAACTTGGAATTCATACATCCCAATAATTAACATAGCATTAGCATAATATTTCTGTCCACCTTTTTTTTTCACTATAATAGAACCTTTTTCGGCCATCTTATCTAGTTTTTTCTCTAATTCAACTAGGGATATGCCAGTATTCTTTATTCGTTCATAAATCGTTTTTAAAGGCTCAAGATCTCTATTCCAGCCAAATCTTAAAAACGTAGCAATCTTAGCTTCTTCAGGTGTAAAAAGATGTTTTAAAACTCGGATATCTGAACCAGATTCTGCTCGAGGAAATCCAATAGGCATTTTATCTAGATGCTGTTGTAATTTCCTGTAAATATTAGAATCTTCAATTATGGTTTCATTTGTCATATTTATCTACCTTAAGGATTTTTAATTAGCTATTTACTTTTTATTTTTCTATTTTTTTTAATTTTATTTTTAATCTAGAAAAATCACTAAAACTTCAATTTAATTTCATTTTCTGGTAATTTAAATAAAATTTATACAATTAATTATAACTTTATAATCATAAGGATATAATATTTCATACGGAAATATAGAAAATCATAGATTAAAAAATCTTAAAAATATCATGAGTTCTGTCATGCTTGATGGAATTTTAAGTGGAAAAATATTTCTAAAAGTTTTAACAACTAACACAGTAGATGTAACTTTAGCAACAGAAGAGAAGTTTATAGGAAAAGTAATTCAACCAAGAGCAGAAGCCATTAAAGCTGTTGGAGAGCATGGTTTAGCGATTCTTATAAAAGTTTTTGAAGATGACAAAACATATACCATTCTATTCGACACTGGAGGATTAAAATCTACTATAACTAATAACGCTAAAGTATTTAATTTTAATTTCGCTGATGTTGACAAATTAATTTTAAGTCACGGTCATTATGATCACTTTGGTGGATTAGAAAATGTTTTACCAAATTTAAAAGAAGGTTGTGAATTGTATTTAAATCCAGAATGTTATTATCTAACTCATCAATTAACATTCAAAAATGCTCAGAAAGTAGAGTTAAATCAATTAAGTAAAAATTTTGAGGAATTGATTGAAAAAGGAACAATTGTCAAACATAGAAAATACCCATTACTTAATAAAAAATTAATACATAACTTAGTTGAAAAGTATAATATTAAATTAATCGAATCGAGTGAACCTCAATTAATACATAAAAGTATTATTACTAGTGGATTAATTGAAATTTTTGATGAAAATGAAGTAACAAAAGGGCGTTACGTTTCAGATGAAAAAAATCAATTTAAGGAGTATACTGCAAGGGATGAAACATCGATTTATATAAATGTGAAAGAAAAAGGATTAGTAATATTAACAGGTTGTGCTCATTCAGGTATAATAAATACTATAAAACATGCTCGGAAACTTACAGGAATCAAAAAAGTATATGCGATTATTGGTGGATTTCATAAAACAAATGTTTCAATTGAAGAAGTGGAGAATACTATCCAATTTATTGAAAATTTAAACCCAACTGTAACATGTGGGATGCATTGCACTGGTTTCGAATTTAATAAAAGAATGAGTGTAAGAAGGCATCCTTCCCATACTTTAGGAGTAACTGGAACAGTATTTCATTTATAAGTCTAACTTAATTTTAGTTATCATGATTTATTATATGTTCTGGGAATGGTTTTATATCTTTTAATGATTTTCGTAGGAATAAAGGATACAAATATAAATTTTCAATTTCATCTAAATCGAACCATTTAAAGATTGGACTTATGTATTTTTTATAAAAAGGTCCATGTTCAGTGCACAATACTCGTTCTTTTCCAGAAAATGTACTCTTTTCGAAAATAATTTTAGATTTAGCTGGTAATTCCATTAAAAAGAAAATACAGATTTCATGATAATTTTTTTCATTAAGAAAAAAAAAATTTTCAACAAAATATAATGGTCTTATAATTTTGACTTTTATACCGATTTCTTCTTTCATCTCTCTAATTAATGTATCTTTAGAAAGTTCTAGAAATTCACATCTCCCTCCAGGTATAAACCAAAAATCTTCAAGAACACTTTTTTGCAGGAGTACTTTATTATCTATAATAACTACTCCAGCAACTCTATAACTAAAAATATTACTATCTTGTTCAAATGTTATCATATGTATTATTTAAAATATAATATAATATTAGATTTCTATTTTCTGAATGAAACTACAAAAAAAATTAAAAAATAAAAAAAGTAATTAAATTATTTAGTTTAATCTCGGAAACCATAATACACATTAATGAGTAACAAGAGAAAGCCATTTAGGGACAATGTGTAATCAGTTAAATCAATTAAAGTTAAATCCCAATCAACACTAAAACAAATTAATGATGTTAATACTAATATAAACATCACAATTGAAACAATATTTCTACCTTTTCTTTTCCACCAACTGCCTTCTTCTGAGATTAATCTTTCAACAATATCTAATTCTGAAAGAGAAGCATCCATATCAGCAATTTTTCCTTTTAACCTTTTTCTTTCTCTAGTATTCACAATAGACCTGAAAATAGCACCAATCATAAATAACAGAATAATAATTAACAGATCAAATATAGTATTAGTAACTTGAAATGGAACGTGAGGACCGATATAATTAATGATTAATGTTATAACTAATAATAAAATTAAGAGAACTCTTACAGAATATTTAGGTAAATATAAAGGCTTCTTTTCTTTCTTTGGTTCTTCTAATACAATATCAGTATCTTTCATTTCTTCGACAATTTCTCTTACCTTTTCCCTTTCAGATCTTCTTGCTTCAAAATAAAATGCAACTACAACAAAAATAATATTTACTATTAAAGGAGGAATTGCTAAATTATTTATTATATAACCCAAAGGAAATGCAACAATCATTATTGTGCTTAAAGCTCTAACTGTTCCCCTAGGCATTCCAAGTGGATGACCTTTAACTCTTCCTCCTTCTTTAAATCTGTTAATTAGAACCCAAATACCAAAAATTAGAACTAAAATAAAGGAAATCATACTTTTTCCCTCTTAACATAACATTCGACAATTTGTGAATAGATTTTAAATTTCTTAATAATCTAATTAGTTTTAAGCTTTTTAATACTTGTGTAATTATTCTTAAGAGACTCCCTTGAGAGATATATGACTCTCTCCGACTATACAGACTTAAAAAATTATGTTTTTAGACTATTATAATGATAACTCGCTTTTTTTAGCAATATCTTCTCTTAAAATATCTTTCTTTGAATTAAGGATCTCTGCTCTTTCAGCTAATATCTTAGCGATATTTTTTCTATCATCAGGAAACCATCTCGTAGCTAGGATCCATAATATCACACCTGGAACAATACATAAACAAACTATTAAGACTGTTATTTGATAATTTGTATTCGTGAATACTAATAGCACTCCACATAGTAATGGTCCTATACCTCTTCCGAATTGTTCCAGAAATTGATTCCAAGACACAATCTGACCTTGTGCTTCTGGCAAATTGATTTGTTGAATTACTGGGCTTTGATTTACAATATAAAGAGAAAAAATACTTCGTGATGTGAAAAATAGTGCACCCATCAACCACATAGTAGGTATTTTCATAATATAAGCTATATTCATTCCTTCTTCTGGTGTTAAGGGAAACCATGGAAGAAAAAAGAAAAGAGCAAAAGTGATTAAACCTCCAATAATTGCAATAACTATAATTGGTAATCGTCTTACTGGATCTTTCATAGCAATTTTGTCACTAATTCTTGATAACAGCAGTTGTCCTACCAATCCCCCTGATAATCCAAAAACTACCATGAAAACACCTATTGAAAAAGGAGCTAAATTATATGGGGGATTTTGGACATAATTCAAAATCAAGAAATTCAAGCTACTCATGAGAATACAGGTGAAAATCCCTTCAGTAAGTGCAACGATATTAGTTTTACTAAGCATGGTTTTTCTCATCATTTTGATATCAATTTGGAATTCATATTTGATAGAATCGTCTTTAAGGACTTGATATAATTCCTCTTGCTGAGCACCCCTTTTCGGTTCTTCATTATTTAATGCAAATACTAGACCTCCAAGAAGAATCAATAATCCAATACCCCAAAAAAAGAATCTCCAAAAACCAGTTTGGAATAGTAATGTAGCTATTAACCAACCTATAATGTTGGTGGTGTTAAGTACTATTTGATAAACTCCAAAAAATCTAGAGCGATAATCTCGAGGAACTACATCATTAGACAATGAATTTATAGCTGGCCATGAACCTCCTGCAAAAAATCCAAATATAAATATAAAAATTAAAAAATATATCCAAGTATTAAAACCTCCCCCTCTCGCAGCAAAACCTAAAATCAGCATCGAAATTCCTCTGAAAAAAGATATGACTATAATAATTTTTTTTCGAGAGTATTTATCGATCAATCTACCAAAAACTAACCCTGAAAATGAGCCACTCCACGATAATACAGTATATATAAGACCCATTTCTAATGCATGAATATCAGCAGGATCATTTGGCCATATTATCAAGGCTAAGGGAACCACAAGTACAATCATGGCACCATATGCTACGCTCTGAAATCCATTAAGGATATATAAAGGCCAAAAAACCTTATTGAATGAAATTTTTAAAGATTCGTCTATATCTTTTTCCATTTTTCAAATCCAGCCTTAATCTCCTCTTATGCTGTTTGGTAAAATGAGTTATAAAATTTTAATTTAATCAAGAAAAGAATCTCTATATGTTTAAGACATAATAAAAAAAAAGAGTAATAAATATTATATTACACACTAAAATCTTAATGTTCGTGATTGTGGTCATTACCACATCCACAACCACAAGCATGAGGGGGATCAGGCTCACAACCAGTTTCAAGTATTTCTATATTGAAATTCAAAACTTTCCCTGCCATAGGATGATTTAGATCTATTGTTACGATATCATTTTCAACTTCTTTGATTGTTGCTGGGACTGGTTGCCCTTGTGGACCAATTAGTAAGATCATTAAGCCTGGTTCTGGCTTTTGTTCAGGCGGAAATTGATCTTTTGGGATAGATTGATCCATGCCGTCCATATACTCTCCATATGCTTCAGAAGGTTCCAATCTGATATCATACTTATCTCCAACGGATTTCCCTATCACAGAATTATCAAATCCAGAAATAACCTGCCCCGCTCCTACTTCAAACTTTAAAGGATTACCTCCATTCATTTCTGTACTGTCAAATATTGTACCATCGTCAAAAGTGCCAATATACTCTACTTTTATAATATCTCCTACTTTAACTGCCATAATCTTCAAATTTAAATAATGAATAAATAATCTAGTGAAGTAATGTTTATTATTAGATCGATTATAATTTAACAGTTTAATTCAAGAATTTAATAAATCTGTTTAATTTGACTTAAAGTATTTCTTAATAAATTCTTGACGAGATAATTCAGGATTTTCTTTATTTTTATGAATGTAATCTTCATATTTCCTATAAAGTTCTAACATATCATTATATAACTCTATATATCTATTATCCGGGACAATAACCTTAGTGTTATTAAAGTCTATAAATCTATTTATTATCTCCTCCCAGCTTAATTTATTACTTTGAGAAGCTTCATAGGGCTTTATTGCTCTAAAAGCGGCTCCCAAAGCAGCAGATTGAGTGACTTCGAATAGACGAACTGGTGTATTGAAAATGCTTGCCAATATTTGGAGAATCTCGATATTTAAAGAAGCTCCCCCAGTAGCATAAATTTCTTTTGGATTTTCTCCAATCCATTCTGAATGTAGTCTCATTGATAAGAATTGGGCTTCAATTATAGCTCTGATGTTTCCCTCTCTATCATCTTCGTTAAACCCAAATCGATAGACTTTTGCTTCTGAAACATTTGGTACAATCTCAGGAAAAAAGTAAGGGAGCATGATTTTTCCATTATTACCTGGAGGTGTTCTTATTAGAATTTCCGAAAATTCATTCCAATTTAATTTGAATTTATTTTTTATTCTTTCTCTTGCTAATGAACCGTTCTTATAGCAAATTAAACCCATATAATTTCCAGTTGGGGATCCAAAAACATGCCCTTCTCCTTTATAATCAAGATATAAATTATCTAAGTATGCGAAGTAAGTATCACTTGTACCTAAGCTTACTGCTACTTTACCTTTCTTTACCAAACCTACTCCAATAAGACTACTTGGATTATCACCAGACCATACTATTAAAATTGTATCTACATTAAAATTATAATTTTTTACAAAATAAGGAGATATTTTTCCAATAATAGTAGATGCTTTAACGAGTGGAGGAAGCTTTTCTTTTAAATTAGGTGCGGTAGCGTTTAAAGCTAAAATGTCCCATTGTCTAATTTTTATATTCATTAAATTCATGCCTGCTCCATCACCATGATCCATTGGAGCAGACTTTCCTATTAGTATTGAAGCCATGAATGAACTTACTAAATGTATTTTGGAAGTATTATTATACGCTTTTGGATCGTTTTGATAAAATTTCCTAATTTGAGGTCCTGAAAAACGTTCAATTATATCTGAACCTAATATTTCCACTGATGACTTTAATCCCCCTAACTTATTACGAATTTCATCACATTGCGTCTTTGTGCTTGAATCCATCCAAATTGGGCTTGTAGGGCGAGATAATGTTGGTTTAATTTGATCTACAAGAGATTTTTCAATATCTATTTTTTTAAGAACACTTTCAAATGCTTTATTTAGATATACTGTTCCATGTTGTTGAGCTGAACCACAAATTGCCTTAATATCAGGGATTGGAATTTTTTCATTATTAAATTTTGCAAAAAGTAATTCAAGTGCTTCAATCCACATAAGAGGATAAGAATGAATGACTATACCATTTTCCAGTATTATAACGCCATTTTGAGTTTGATATTTTGATAATTCTTTATCAAAATTTATGTTCACTTGAGATAAAACCTTGCTTGATTCTAATTCAACAATTATACCAGTAAGGCTTTGGGTTGAACAATCCAATCCGAGAAATAAATTTTTCATGATAAAAGAAAATCTTTACGTATAAATCAGTACAAAAAGTTTTAGGAAATTTTTTAATTTCGATTTGTTAAATCTAAAACATTTTAATTCCATTATTGCTTAGCACCACAAATTTGGCAAAAAATCGCATTTTTTGGTATAGATTCTCCACAAAACTTACAATAATTCCCACTAAGTGATACTTTAGTGTTTACTGGTTGATCTCCTCCAGGTTTTTTTTGTTGAGCAAAAGGTAAATTTTTAGGTAATTTAGCCATAATAACTGTTTGATTACAATCTGGGCAAGTCACTTGTCCTTTTTTACCCATTCTAAATGCCTTACTAGGACCTAAATTACTAACTTGTCCCATGCAAGAACCACACCATACTTTTTTACAATTATTACATGAAAAAAACATATTCGAATAGTTTTCACTTGGAAATTTCTTATCATTTGTATATCTTCCACAAGTTACACAATAATTATTGGAAGGTGTCCAATCCGCCTTTTTACGACCCATTTTTTTAATCCCTTAGATTTAACAATTTTTATTATCTATTAATAAGAATTATATCTATAGGTTTTTATATTATTTCATTAGCCCAATTCTTGTTAAAATTGTTTAAAAATTAGAAAAACGCTCAAGAAATGAATTAGAAATCCCTCTTCTTTCAATTTTATCAAATTTCTCTGCTTGCCGAGTAGGAGACTTTTGATAAGCATTTTCAATAGTTTGAATAAACTGTAAACCGTCAGCTGTTATCTCATAAACACCATTACCTTCTCTTCTGATAAGATTAACCTCGAGTAACTTGGTAAGGTGATTTGAGACCGCTGTCTTTTTTAAGTTTAATTCTTCCACAATTATACCAAAAGATTGCGCTCCTTTTAAGAGTAATATAAGAATTTGAAATCTTTTCTCATTACCTAATGCCTTTAATATATCTGTAATTTCTATGAAGGAGAGATTAAGTGATTCAATTAGATGCTCATGGACATGGCGAGTAATCAATCTTTCTCCTCCTCCTTTAATTTGATCGGCACATACCAATCCATTAAGGAATTCTCTATATCTTTCTCGTCCCATCTATCAGGATGGTATGATTGCATCATAAATGGGTATGATGCTTCGTACTCAGAATCGGGTAACCACTGCGAAAATACATATTCAGTTCCTTTACCTATATATTTTGATGTAAAGAATAAGTATTGAGTTTCTGGAAAGACTTTGTAAAACATTTCCAAAGGAAAGAACTCAAGGCTTTTTACTTCAATTCCAACGAAAATATGAAATTTTTTATGTTTGGTATAATCATCAGGTTCAATATGAACCTCATATCCATGTGCTTCTCCAACCTTTATTGCTTCCAAAAAATCTTTATACTTATAATACAGCCTTCCAAACCTATTCCAAGTTTTTCCGATTTCATTATTTGGATCCCAACCTTTTGCTGAATGAAAAGGGTCTCCATAATAAACACACCCTAAGAGTTTGAATATTTTGGCTTTTAAGACCTTTGGCTCCAAATGATTAAGATTCTACTTTTTTTGGTCTTATTTATATTATAGTTTGAGTTATATTTAAACATATTCACTTTTTTTAGGGAGATATTCATATTATTTAAATACTAGAGTATCATTTTGTGGTTATCAACTAATAATGGTAAATAAAATGAGTAAACAAGAATACATATTAAGACCGATTGGTAAGGTAAGACTCAATGGAGATGATCCAAAAACAGCAGAATATTTCCTAGACATTGAAAAACCTTATCGATCAGCATTAAAAGAATTGGATAAATGGTCTCATGTAATTGTTCTTTTCTGGGGCCATGAAATGGATAATGATGAATATAGATGTGTTGAAAATTGGGCGGTGGATGTTCCGTATGCGGAGGGTGCACCTAAAACGGGAATCTTTGCCACTCGTGCAGAATATCGTCCAAATCCAATCTTAATGACAACATCAGCAATACTAAATGTTGACATTAAAAGCGGGGTTGTTCAGTTAGCAGGGATAGATGCATTTAATGGTACACCAGTAATCGATCTTAAAGCATACTTTCCAATGTGTGATAGGGTTAGAGAGGCTCATATTGCACCTTGGTTGAAGGAGTGGCCCGAATGCCTTGAGGATGGTATTGAATGGTGGGAAGAACAAGGATTCTTCGAAGATTATGAATAAATTCAGAATTAATTTTTGATTTTTTTATTTTAATAATGCTAAAAGAAGTGATAATAAATGGTAAGAATTGTAGATATTAATGAAGAAAATATTGATGAACAAGAATTATTTTGTAAAAAAACAAAGAAGAAATTCCCTGGTTATCAAAATAAAGTCAAATGGATGAAAGAAAGGTTTAAAGAGGGATTAAAATATAAAGTTCTCTATGTTAAAGAGGGTGGAAAAGAGACTTCTAGGGGCATGATTGAATATATTCCTGGAGAGTTTAACTGGCGTGGAATTCATGCTGATGGGTGGATGGTTATCCATTGCATTTGGGTGGTAGGGAAAGCTAAAGGCAAGGGATCAGGCGATAAACTTTTAAAGGTTGCCATCGAAGATGCTAAGGAGCAAGGAATGCACGGAATTGTTGCAATGTCTGCAGAAAAGGGTGGCTGGCTTCCGAAGGAGAAGTTATTACTTAACAATGGATTCGAAAAAGTGGATGAAATTGAACCATATTTCACGTTATATGCTAAAAATTTCAACAAAGACGCCCCAAAACCAAAATTCTATCCATTAGATAAAAACAAACAAAAAGAATATTCAGAAGGAGTTACAATAGTATATACTGATCAATGTCCCTATATTACAGATCTTGTTGAAGAAACTAAAGATATTGATACAAAAGGAAAATTCAAAATCATTAAAATAAATGATTGTAAGGAAGCCCAAGAAAACGGAATATATCCTTATGGTACCTATTGTATCATTTGTAATGGTGATATAGCTCTATATCAACACTCTACAAAAAGGACTATAACTTCTATTCTAAATAAGTAAATGAAACTCTCATAAAAAAATAAAAAAAATTATTTTATTTTATTTCTGTCCACTACTTTTAATTCAAAGACGATTTGCCCCCAACCTCCACATTTTAATCCCACATCAAAACAGCTAGTTCGTTTAAATCGCATTTCATTAGGATCGGACCCAACATAAAATAACTCATTCGCAGAATGAATTAATTTATCTAATTCAGAGATTGCATAGATACATATTTTATTTGGACATAATTTTGTCAGGAGATTTCCAGCTCCATCAAAATATAACTTATCGCCTACCTTATGTTGAGAATTACATCCATGTGATTCGACAACCTCAGCAATTATGGTTTTTCCTAATAGTGGTAATGATTTTGAAAGTACCTCCATATTTCTAGGATTATCAAGAAATATTTTCAGTTCATCATTATTGTATCCAAGATGGTCTTTAATATTTTCTTTCATTTCCTCACTAATTTTCAAATAATTCACCTTTTTTTATTCTTTAAAATGAAAAGTATAATCTCTAATACAAGTACCTTTTTCATGTTTTAAACACCCCTCTAAGGGGGGTGATACATTATATTTGATGTTTAAAGCTTCAAACCATCCCTCAACTCTAGTATAAATAGCACACTGGTAATTATCGATTACGTTAAGACGTTTTATGCCTTCGTACGCCCAGCATTTACCCATTTCACAATGAATTTTGTTTTTTTCTGGAAAGGTATAATGAAATTCCATAAAATCAGCTTTAAACAGTTCCATTGCTTTATTCATGAGATTTTTTAATTCCTCAAAAGTCTCAATATTTTTAATTTTAAATAATTTCTTAATTCTTTTTATTTCTATTTGTGACATGGATTTTACTGCAGCTTTATTAATTTTATTTGTTTTCTCTATTCCAAATTCCTGGAGGCAATGATAAAACCAAAAAGAGTCGTGCGTCATCCAGCTTTTAATCAAGAATTCTTTTAAATCATTATTTTTGATTGAAATCTACAATCACCTCACTTATTGGTTTGAGCCAATTTTGCTTTTGCATTCATAATTTCAATGTAGGTTGTTTTTGTATTGGAAGGAGGTATCGTCTCAGTCAAATTCCTTTTCAGTGTTATCGCGCTCTCAGGACAAGTAGGGACACACACCCCGCATCCAATACACCTATCAAGGTTAACCTCACTTTTTCCATTACTTAATGAAATTGCATCCATGTTGCAACGTTCTTCACAAACTCCACATCCAGTACAAATTTCACTATCGATAATAACATGAAAATTTGTGGCAAATAGTCTAGCCGGATTATCAAAACGTTTTTGATTTGTTAAAACTTCACAACAACAGCCACAACAGTTACATATAACAAATGGTCTTTGAGAGTTAGATGGTTGAGGGACTAATCCAACTTGTTCGAAATCCTTTATTAATTCATAAGCTTTTTCTTTTGAAATAAATTCTGCTTCCCCTTTTTCATGAAACATTTTAGCTGCTGAACCAAATGTCATACATGTTTTCCTGAGATCAGTCTTTTTGCATGGATCATCAATCATATCATGTGCAACACGGCAAATACAATCCATTATACCGATATCACTTGACGATTCTATTATTTCTCGAATCTTATCATATGTTGGAATATTTAGGTCGGCTGAGATTGCTTCCTCCACAGGTATTGTACGAAGTTGAGGGATCCCAGGAACATTATATTCTTTTTCAAAATAAACTTCATTAAAATATTGAAAAACGTTGATAACTAACTCTCGACTAAGACGTCCTAGTTGGAATTCATAAATACCTGGAACAAATGGAGCAAGTAAATATAATTTTTCAGAATTATACATCGCTCTAATAATCGTACCTTTTTCATACATCCTTTCAAGCTTTTGATCTAATTCCTCTAAGGTAAAATTTTTATTCCTCACTTTTCGATGAATTTTTGCAGTATTTTGAGGTGTAAAATTAAGTTTCATAGCTATTTGAGCTTCTTCTTCAGTAAATAACTGTTTTAATATTTGTATTTCAACACCAGAGACTGTTCTTGGAAGACCCACGGGCATTTTATTAAAGTAATTCACTAACTCAAAATATACATCATTCTTTTCACTCAATTACTTTTCACCATTTTATGAAAAAATATTTTATTTTTAATGGTTAACCGATCAAAAACAACTAGATTTAAGTTGTAATCCGAATTGATGAATATTGATGACCCAAGACTTGATGAAAGATTTAAAACTTTTTTTGAATGATGCTAATCTTTCTACATATGAAATATCTGCTTATATCACAATTTTAACATCATCTAAGATAAATCCACTTTCTGCTAGACAAATATCATCTCAATCGGGAGTTCCAAGTGGGAGAATTTATGAAGTTTTGGAAGAATTACATATTAAAGGTTTAATTGAAATTATAGAATCCCGACCTAAAAAATATAAAGCTCATTCTTTAAATAGGGGTTTGGATAACTTAATAAAGTACCAGTCTAGTGAAAGTAAGAGAAAGATAGATTATTTACATAATAGAGCTAAAATTCTCGAATCAAATTTGTATAGTTCTGATGCACTTATCTTAAAAGAACCCTCGAAAATTTTTTGGTCAACTGTATATGGAACGAAATCAATTCTCTCTTTATATGTTAAATATATAAATGAGGCTAAAGAGGAAATAATATTTAATGAATTTATCAATAAAAGTACCCTAAAAATCTTACCATTTGCTAAACTCATCTATGAACCTTTGCGAGAAGCTGTTAAGCGAGGTGTCAATGTAAAAGATCTATGGTCTTTCGAATATGATAAACGTCCACTTTCAAATGAAGAGAAAGATCAAAAAGCTGGCATCTTTAAGGAATTAATTAGAATTCAGGAAGAATTATATGATTTATCACCAAAATTACCAGGATTTCAAATGAAATATATATACCAGAGAGTACCAACATATTTTGATATATTTGATAAACGTAGAATCGTCTTTAAATTGCAAAACCCACTTCAACCATACCAGATTTTTGCTTCCATGAATGTTGTAGATCCAAAACTAGCAAATGATTTAAGAACCAAATTTTTACAAATCTGGACGTTTGAGGCCATTGAGATTAAAGATTAAGATTTTTTGAATATTACAAATCAATATTTGATAAAAACGATGGGGATTTCCGTATTTTTGTTGATTGTTCAAAAGCATATGCTATTTTAAGTAATTTCGGTTCTTGGAAAGCGCCACCAAAAAATGAGATTCCCACTGGTAATCCGTATATATAACCTGCGGGGATTGTAATATTAGGATAACCTGAAACTGCAGCAGCAGAAGAACTTCCCCCTGTGGAATGATCTCCATTAATATAATCGATTATCCAGGCGGGACCTCCACTTGGCGCGACAATAACATCTATATCATGTTGTTTTAAAACGGCATCAATTCCTTCATCTCGAGCTAAACGATAACATTGCTTTAAAACTTCTTTGTAATCATCGCTCTCGATTGAACCTTTTTCTGTAGCCATAATAAATAATTCCTGACCAAAGTAGCGCATGACTTCTTCCTGATGTTCATTATTAAAATTTATAATATCATCAATATTATTCAATGAATTTATTGGCCCATATTTTTGCAAATACTCATTTAAATCGTTTTTAAAATCATACAAGAGCACTTGAAACTCATATTCACTTAGTTCATTAACAGATTTCATTTCAATAGGATCAATTATCTCTAACCCTAAGTTTTTTATTTTTTCAATTGATTTTTCAATAATTTGATCTACAAGATCATTTTTACCAAAAAAATTCCGTGCAATTCCAATTCTTAATTCATCTATATCATCAGGATCCAAAAATTCTGTGAAATCAGATGGAATGTCATGATGATGTTTTACTGTGCTTTCATCATTAGTATCAATCCCTACTATAGCATTTAATAAAATTGCGGCATCTTGAACAGTTCTAGCCATAGGACCAGCTGTATCTTGATTATGGGAAATCGGAATAATTCCATTTCGGCTAACTAATCCAATTGTTGGTTTAATTCCTACAATTGAGTTAGTCTGTGATGGGCATATAATTGAGCCATCAGTTTCAGTTCCAATAGCGGCCGAACATAAATTTGCTGCTACTGCTACAGCAGATCCAGAGCTAGAGCCACATGGATTTCGGTTTAATGCATAAGGGTTCAAAGTTTGACCTCCTCGACTACTCCAACCACTTGTGGAACGAGTGGAACGAAAATTGGCCCATTCACTCAAATTAGCTTTAGCTAGAATAATAGCTCCTGCAGCCCGTAATTTTTTAACAATAAAAGCATCTTCATTAGCTATGTGACCTTTAAAAGCTAATGAACCTGCTGTTGTTTGCATTTTATCTAAAGTATTAATGTTATCTTTAATAATAATCGGAATCCCATGTAAAGGCCCATTAATTTCATTATTTTTCCGTTTTTTATCTAATGTTTTGGCGATTTCTATTGCTTCGGGATTGACTTCAATGATAGAATTTAATCTTGGACCTTGTTTGTCTATCTCTTGAATGCGAGATAAAAACATTTTGGTCATCTTTTCAGCAGAAAGTTTTCCCCCTTCCATTAATAATTGAATTTCTCTTATTGAATATTCTTTCATTTCTCTTATTCTCTTATTCTAATCTTATAAGAACTATTTATTTTTCAAATTTTAATAAATTCTCCTAAATCATGTCATTATGAAAAAATATGAATCTAGACAATAAAGGATAGGATCATTTTTTATTGAAAACACACTTTTTTTAGATCAAAAAAATTAAAAGATTTAAGTGAAAGTCAATTGGAAGAAAAATATAAAAATTGGTTTGAAGGTTTTAGCAACACTGTTTCTGAAAAACTAGGTAAAACTATTCGAGATGAGATTTTAGATAAATGTGAGAATTGTCATAAAGTATCAAATGATTCAGAAATGGCAGTATGTATAAAGGAAGTGATGGAGAGATTTGATAATATTGTTAAGGATGAAAATGAAAGGTATAGTATCATGGAAAGCTTAGGAAATCGCTGCGTTCAATACCTATTAAAAGATGCAGAGGAATTAAAAAAAAAATCTAATAATGTAAGTGATATTGTTAAAAATTTGAATGAAAAATTCGGCTCTGAACTTTTCAAGTTAGTAGATAAAGAAATTCATTCAAATTTAGATAGATGTTTTTGTCATTGGGGAATTAAAGAGACTAAAGCGCCAATATCAATAACATATTGCCATTGTTCCTTAGGTTGGATGAAGACATTATTCAAAACCCTATTAGATAAATCTGTAAAAGTGGAATTAATTCAATCTGTAATAACTGGTTCAGATTCATGTAAATTTATTATTCATTTAGATTAAAAATCTAAATTTATTTTTTATCAAGAATTATTACTTGTGAAAATGATGGCGAATTTTTTTTAATATAATCTATATTCTCCCTTTCTTCCTCAATCCAATGGATTGGTATTGCGATCTTTGGTTTAAATGCTTCAATAGCCTTAATAGTTTCCATAGGACTCATCATATATGGTTCTCTTACTGTCAGAAATGCAATATCAATATCTTTTAACTCTTTCATTTCAGGAATAAATCCTGAATCTCCTGAATGATACAATTTAAAATTATGAACTTCGATTATAAAACCCAACCATCCAGCTGAATTTGGATGCGCTGTTGAAGAATAAGCAGGAAAAGCTTTGATCTTAATATTATGTAATTTAACTGTTTCATTTGGCCTTATTAAGTAGATATTAAAGTCATAATGTCCTAGAAGTAATAGTTCTTCACAATCTTCAGGACATACTATAATTGTTGTTGGTTTAATTAATTTTTCTAAATCTTCAACTGAAAAATGATCATCGTGTGAGTGAGTTATCAAAATAAGATCCGCTTTTATTGACATATCTTTTTTATACAAGTGGGATGGATCAAAATATATTATGGACTCATTATTAATTCGAATACAAGCACCACCATATTGGTGTGTACTTTCTAACCATTCAATTTTCTCAAGAAATTTATTTAATTCCATAGCTTAACAAATAGAATGTTATTATGATTCTCTTTATTGTATCTTATTTTTATATTTGAGTGTCTTTTGTCAATTTTATTTATAATATCATTAAAAATCAAAATATTAAAAAAAAAAATTTAATTTATTAAGATTAGCTAATGTTAGTCATATCTCTTATATGTAAATAGTAACCAGAAAAAGCCTACTATACCAACAATCGTTGCTACTATTAATAAATAATTAGGCCAATATGCTGCATCAAATGAACCACCAGCCCATCCTATCATAGTCATAACTCCTGATGCTCCCATTATGCTTAGTACTACTAATCCCATTCCCATCGCATACTCCTCTTCTCTAAACATTCCAATACCAGAGACTAAACACCAGATACCTAGTAGTATTGAAATAGTAGCTTGTCCACCAAAAATAGAAAGTACTGCATCATCAATAGCCCATGCGGGTGCAATAATGTTTGCCCAAGCTAGAAATTCCATAACTGCCTTGAAAACAAAGAGAAGGCCGATAATGATCATCAATATATTTAATAGTTCGTTTGAATCTTTCTTTTTAGTTTCACTCATTAATTTTCAACCTTTCCAATTTGTTTGATAAATTAGATGTTAAAGATGAATAGACCTTGCAATTATATAAATCTATTTCATTATGAAAATCGATCATCTATATAGACTATAAATTCGATTTGCTTCAATATTTTAAATTAGAAAGAATTATTCATATTATTATTAAAAATTTAATGGATGTAATTTCTTGATGGAGAGAATTCAAGAGTTTTATAATAAGATTAATGGAAGTTATTTCTTGTTTATAAGAGTAGCAATAAGTATACTAACGATAGTGATCGCTGTTGCACTTTATACTGCTGGAAGTGCATCCTATGGTATCTTGACTAATTTTATTAGTGATTTAGGTGCTACAAGCGCACCTAATGGAGCATTCATCGCATTCAGTAGTGGATTGATTTTAAATAGCCTTGTTTCACCATTTGGTTCACTTTACTTATTTATATTCTTTCAAAAAAAAGAGATAAAGAATAAATGGGTAATTTGGTTATGGTTTTTAATTGATATAATATCTATTATAGCAGGATTTTTTGTAGCTATTTTTCCTGAAGATACGATGTTAAGTCCACATTTGGTTGCAGCATTGATTATCTTTTTCTTTGGAATGCTATCAAATTTTTTTTATGGGATTTTGATATTTTTAACTAAAAAAATTGCGAATTATCATTCAATCCCAGGATTTATATTAGCTATAATAAGCATTACTTTCATGATGAGTTGGATTTTTGTGAACAATCTTTCATTAATTACATTACTTGAATGGTTAGTCTTATTTGGAGGCTGGATATTTGGAATATATCTTGGAATTTTAACATTAAAATCTAATTAATATACTTTTTATAAAAAAATCATCTTTCTCGAAGAAAAACTAATGAAAGTATAAATGATATTAAAAAGGCAGTTGCGTACACAAGAAGAACTGCAGTAGTGGCTGCAGCTCTCTCACGAAGTTGTAATGTTGCTCCAAATAATATTCGAGGTATCCATAAAGCCCCCATAACCAGAAATATAAGTGTGCATATTAATAAAATACCTTTAATAATGGAATTCTTCATATGAATCTTGCTAATTAAAATTTGATTATTATATGGATCTTGAAATAACCTTTTAATAATTACCATTGATAGTGTGTAATGTTAGAATATATTGATATGTTTACTCTTGTAAAAATCATATAACTGATAATAAAAGAAAATGAAAAGCCAAAAGTTAGTTTTTACTAATATATCTTGCTAATACATAAGCAATTATAAAAATAATCAAAGTAATAACTGAAAGAAACCAAAAAGCAGTATATAGTATATTTATAACCATTATTCCTAGAACTACAGGTATCACCGTCATTAATAGAATATCTTTGCGTTCAATTGGTTTTCGATCTGCCCATATCAAGAGAATTGTCCAACCTAACATTAAAAATGCTCCGGTTCCAGTTTGATATTTATACGAAATATCTGTGCTGACATTTGGCATTGATATTGAAAATTCAAATATTACAGAAATCAACATATCAATGAATACCAACAAATCTAATATAGCTCCCCACCAATACGTTATTCTTATAAATAGAAGGCTTTTATTCACGTTTTTTCACATATTATACTTATTTTATTAAAATCAAATATTAGAGGATTTAAGAATTATTTTATTCCAGTTTAATCGATCTATAAATCACTTTTGTCTTTTTCCCGCGTTCAGCATAAGAAAATTCTGATTTTGACGGGTTCAACTGATTTTTTAGATATTCTATAACTTTAATTCCCTTTGGATATTTTTCGCAAATAAAAATGTCTATGCTAATATATCCATGTTCTGGCCATGTGTGAATTGCTGCGTGACTAGTTTTCAATATTGCTATAGCACTATATCCATATGGATAATAATTATGGTGGAAAACATCAATAATTGTTAGATCTGCATAATAAAGAGAATTTATGAATATTCTTTGAATTTCTTCATTGTTCAAAAGTATTTCTTGGCTATCAAAATGCATTTCTCCTATAAAATGAAATCCAACAGGACGGTAAGGGTATCTTAATATAGATTTTATCTCAGAAGTATAAATTGGATGAGAAACAAGGTCAAAATTATATTGATTTTGCGGAAGAATTACAGATTGTAAATAATATAAATTACTAAACTTTCCAATGATACTTGCGCCTTCATAATGATTGAAATCAGGAATCATTTCATTAATAATAAAACCATGATCTAAAATTGATGATTGAATATTTACAGTTTCTTCTGGAGGTTTGTTTCCAAAACTAAGAATACATTTTTTACCAATAAGATTATAAACTTTATCCTTAATTTTTAGACTGGATTTTATAACTTGGCTGGCTCTCTTTAAAAACAGTCTTAACGCTTCATTAGTATATGGAGGATCAGTAATAACAACATCGTATTTGTTCACAATACTTTTTGGACAAGATTCTCTTAAATCATGTTTAAAAACACTAATATTAGCCAATCCAAGGTTATCTGCTGATTGAGAAATAAATTGTAAGATTCTGTCATCAATATCCACTACAAGAATTTCTTCAGCTAGTTTAGTCAACCCTAAAGCTAAAGATATTACATCATCATCACCAAGGAAGATAATCTTCCTCCCCTCAATATCTCCCTTTTTTAATAAAAAAAGAACTTTCTTTACTATTGTTGAGAAATCTGCATGTGATTGATCAAGTGAAAATTCTGGTTTTGGTCTATTCTTAATATAATCTTTAATTATATTCAGATAAGTGAATTCATTTGGTATCTCTTCTATAATATTACTAAGACCTTCAGGTAGAGGATCATAATCAAATTGAAGTTTTAAGTTTATTTTTACCCATTTTCTTCCTTTCTCTCCAAGAAAATTCTTTTTTTCTATAAGACCAGCTTTGACCAATTCTCCCCTAACAGCAGCAAGTGAAGGAATTGCAATTCCAGTTTTTTGAGCTACTTTTTTATTCTTAAGTGAAGGAAAACGATACATTGTTAATATAACTGAGCGTACACCTTCAATACCTTCTGCTAAATTCGCTTTTTCAGCAATTAATGTTAAAATCTCTTCTGTATTTTCATTCATCACTAAACTCTAAAATCCTAAAGATCTTAATACAAAATCGTTAATAATGTTTACTTTTAAAAGAAAATATTTTGAAATAAAAAGAAAAAGTTAATTATCGGGTTTCATAGCAGAAAGCATGTAAAATCCGCCCTCATTCTTCTGTTCTTGGATCTTAAATCCATATTTCTCAACCAAAGTAAGCCAATGTTTATAGTTCTTAAAGACTAAACAAAAGATTCCACTATATACGATAAGTTGCCAAGATGTTCGGTTCCATTCACCTACATACAAATATCCTCCTGGTTTCAATACTCGATAAGCCTCCTTTAAAGCTTTTTCGAATCCCTGGTCCATGTGAAGCTCATGAAGTACAGAAGAAAAATTCACTATATCGAACATTGAACTTTCAAAAGGTATTTCAATAGCAGATCCATATTGGAATGAAGTTTTTTCCTCCACACCTTCCAATTTTGCATTTCTTACTACAGTTTCCAAAGCATTTCCTCCAATCGCAGTCTTACTATAAATATCTATCCCGTGAAGCATTCCGCCACCTTTTAGACTCTTGGCTATTTTAATAGCTGTACGACCAGTCCCACATCCAACATCTAGTATTTTTGGAGATTCAATGCTATTTAATGATTTCATTTCAATTCCAGTGAAATATGCTTTTCCAAGTATAATATTCATTATACTCATTCCTAGACCTGGCCAGAGAAACAGTATTGCTATAGTAATTCCAGAGATTAATAACAAAATACTAATCCATCCATATATTAAAAATCCAAGAATTATTAATCCAATACCAATTATTCCTATAATCATGAATGAAATTATTAAATTCTTCACATACCAGCCATACTCAGGTTTTTCTTTTTTCAAATTTATATCCTCCTAGTTTTTTGAAAAATTGTATTGTTTTTCTTTCTTTTCAACCAATGAGAAAAGCCCATTAGATGTAATAAGAGATTCTAACTCGCTTTCCTTATAATGATGATCATCAAATGAAAAGATTCCTTTAGGCTTTAAAATACGATGAAATTCTTTTAAAATGCTCTTTTGGTCTTCAATTGCATGTAATACATCAAAACATAATATAATATCAATGCTATTATCATTTAAATTTGTTTTACAGTCAGTTTGGATGGTCTCAATATTACATAAACTTAATTTTAAAGCTTTCTTTTCAACTTTTTCTACAGCTAAAGGATTTATATCTGCGCAATAAACTATACCAGAATGTCCTACTCTCTTTGCTGCTGCTATTGAATAACTACCGGGACCACAACCATAATCTAGAACTATATCGCTTTCTTGAACATTTGCTTTTTCTATTTTTCTAATTGGTGGATTAAAGACATCTCTTAACTTAAAGAATAATGACATAATTTTAAAGTCTATATTAGATTGTTTCTTACGTTTTTTATGATTTTGACTCATATTAATCATCTCCATCTTCTTCTTTTTGATCTTTAAATGATTCAAGGCCACCAAAGGCTTCAAATAACTTTGTCGCAAAACTCTTTAATTTCGAAGCTTTTATGAAACCAAGACCTTTTTTAATATCTCCAAAAACCAATACCAAGTCTTCAGGATTAATATTAAAAACTTCACGTGCTTCCATTGGAATTACTATTTGAAATCGTTCTCCTACAGTTGCTGAACCAAATTCAAAATGATTCTCATCCTTATCTCCATGAGTATGATCGATATTTTCTTCTTTTGTTAGTGCTAAACCTTTTTTCAAATGGCCGTAGATATAAACTTTATCTTTTGCATTGATTTGAAAGATTTCTCTAGCTTTTTGAGGTATTACAATTTGACCTCTCTTTCCAACTTTAACAGAACCAAAGAAGTATTTGCCTTTTTTGCCATTAAATTCTGTTATTTTTATCACCTTTTTCGATCATATTGATATGATCATATTAATATGAATTAAGTATTTAAATCTTTCTATCAAAAAAATTTAGTAAATTGAATATTAATAATTAAAAAGTCGAGATGAAGATTATTTCAAATTTATAGTTAATTTTTCCATATTCAACTTCCATACTTTTTCGGGAGCTCTCTTACTTTCGCTAGGCTTATAGTCTGCTTTAATAATACCTACACTCTCCAACTCTCTAAGATGATAGTATAAAGATGGTTTCTTCAAATCTTTAAAATCCCCTTTACCACACATTCCATGGCACTGGTTATTACCATTAAAATTCTCACTAACATTTTTGAGATGGTCAAAAAGTTCCTCTGAAGATTTTGGTCCATCTCTTAAAATATCTATTAAAACCCATCGAATTTGACAATGTAAAGCCTTTATATAAGTACCAATATTTTCAAGATCTATTTCTTTTGTCATATATAATAAAAATAAAAATAGAAAAGATTTAAATATTGGGTTTGATTAGTTTAATCTATCATTTAACTAATTAAAGAATTATTTAAAATGATGAGGAAAATATAGTATGAAAATTAAAGAAACAGAAGAATGTGTATGTGATAACCTAGAAATAAAAGAAAAACATCCCCTAGGATGTACTTTAAATCAAATAATCAAGTGTCATGGGGATCAGCCAATTGATGAGCTTTTAAAGCATATTCATTTAGAGGAAGATAAATAATTTTTTTTCAAAGAGGTGGAAAATTGAGCGCTATTGTTGTAGATAGTCTATCTAAGCATTTTGAACCATCTAAACGGGCAAAACATGGGAAATTGGAGCAAAATGGATCTCAAAAAAAAATGAGTGTCATTCGTGCTGTTGATAATATTAGTTTTGAAGTGAAAAACGGAGAAATATTTGGATTTTTAGGACCAAATGGTGCAGGTAAAACTACTACAATTCGGATGATGACAGGAGTATTAAGTCCAACTCAAGGTGAAATAAAGATTTTTGGTTTAAATGTGTGGAAAAGTCAAATCACAGTTAAACAAGTCACTGGAAATGTACCTGAAATGGCAAATGTATATATTTCATTTTCAGGATGGGACAACTTAATGTTTATTGGAGAAATTTATGGTATACCTAAAAAGGAACGGGTTATAAAAGCAGAGAATTTACTGAAAAAATTCGGTTTGTATGAGAAACGTACTCTTAAAGCAAAAAAGTACTCAAAAGGGATGAAACAGCGGTTGTTATTATGTATGGCTTTAATGACTAACCCAAAAATACTCTTTCTTGATGAGCCCACTTCTGGTCTTGATGTCCAATCTGCTAAAATCATTAAACAATTAATAAGAGAATACAATGAACAAGGTATCACCATTTTTCTAACGACTCATGATATGGAGGTTGCTAATGAATTATGTGATAGAATTGCCATAATTAACCATGGAAAAATAATTAGTTTAGACACACCTGAGAATATAAGGAAAATAACACAGGATTATCAAGCGATAGATTTGAATTTTGATAATGGAGTAAATATTGAAGAAATTAAAAAACTCCATAGTGTTAGTGAAGTTCAAAAAAGCCAGGGAGGTTTACATATTATTGTTGAAGACATCCATGATTCAATCTTTGAATTAATAGATTATATCAAATCTCAGAATGTAAAGATTAAACATCTTAGTACACATCAGCCAAAATTAGAAGAA
The DNA here is from genome assembly GCA_048941625.1 of Promethearchaeota archaeon. Classification (GTDB taxonomy): domain Archaea; phylum Asgardarchaeota; class Lokiarchaeia; order Sigyniarchaeales; family SOKP01; genus Loki-b32. The sequence continues at coordinate 31,780 of JBHLNK010000013.1, forward strand.
GCATTTTTAAAAATTATTGAACAAGGTGTTAAAAATGAGTGAAAGTATTTCAGAACAAAATAGGATGAAGACTCTAATCATACAAATAAGAAGATCATTTGTAATTGCCAAAAAGGATCTAAAAATTTATTATAATAAACCACCTGTTCTAATCCAGGGGATAATATTTCCGATAATACTTTTCATAGCTCTTACTCTTGGTAGGACTGTACAACCAATCTATCTAATTTCAGGTTTAATGGCAATGATTGCTTTTCTAACATCAACTTCAATAGGTCCAATCGTTTTTCCTTGGGAAACTATGAGGAGAACATTTGAGAGATTAATAACATGCCCAATTTCGATAAAAACTATTTTATTAGGCAGTGTTTGGAGTACTTTTTTATATGGAATTGTATTTTCTTCAGTTCCTTTAATAATTGGGGTAATTTTTCTTTCAACCGAACTAACAATTAACCTATTATATGTTATTACTGGTATGGTTGTTGCAGGTTTAGCTTTTGCAAGTTTTAGTCTTATACTTTCAGTTCCGTCTACAGATACTCCTGGAAATACAATGGTTTTCACTATTCTTATTAAATTTCCAATGATATTTATTAGTCCATTATTTATGCCAATAACATTGTCACCAATTACATTCGTTTCTCCATTAACATATTTCATTGATATTATGAATGTTGGGCTTGGCGGAGTAAGTGCGTTTGGTCCTTTTGGAGTGCTATTTGATATTGGAATCCTTTTAGCTTTTGGATTTATTTTTCTCTTCCTAGCATTTGGATTGCACAGTAAGACTTTAGAAAGAAGATTTCGAGGATAAAATTTGCTTTAAATTTTTTTTTTTTTTTTTACTTTAATTAAAATCAAATATAAGAGTATTTCCTTTTTTATCAACTGTTTTAAGCACCTTCATTTTTCTAAGGCAATAACTTACTTTTCGAGCTAAACTTAATGGCTTATTTAACGCTTTTGCTAATTCTAGGTTTGTAAAAGGCGTTTTAATATTTTTAGGGATGAAATTCAAAAAGTCAATTGGATTATTGAATTTTCTTCTCTCAATTAACCTTAGTAATTTCTTATCAGAAATACTCCAACCTTTTCTTCTCCAACTGGTATCACCATTGTATTCATGAATTTCTTCAATTTGAACCAAAACTAAATCAATTGAGAAATTAGGATGAGAGATCATTTTAGGGATACTAATTAATTCCTCAAAAATGTTTATATAAGAACCATGGATTGGGGATAATCTCCTTCTAATTATATTCAATTGAGGATCTAATTTAACTATCCATTTATCCTGAGCAATTGGATGAATTAATTTTACATTATGATTTTGTAGAAGAATCTCAAGTTTTTTTCTAATTACTGAGAAATTTCTCGTTTGTATCTCTATTAAATAGTCATCTCTAGCAATATCTACTATAAAGTTGCCTATTTTCCTTTCAAGTTGGTCATTAGACTCACTGTACAACCATTTTATATCTGTATGAAGAGTTGTTTCATTTGACATTATAGAAACATGATAATTATTGATATTTACATTTAAAAAGGAGGTAATATCGTCATACCTATATTTTTTTGGAAAGAATCGTCTAATGAACAAGGTTTAGAATTTTCAATACAATTTCGTTTAAACCCTAGATTCTGGTATGCTTAATACCTTTTTTTAATTTTCATTAACCCATTATTGCATTGTAAATAAAGCCAATCCCTCTGGGAGTTGCTATCCAGCCTCTCTCTGTATTCATTACATAAACCAATTGCTCTAACATGGATAAATGATATCGAATTTGATCTTCTTCTAATTCAAAATTACCTAATATTTGTTCAAATGTTCTCATATCTGTCCCAATATATTTTAATAAGTCTCTTCTAATCGGATTCATCATGGTTCGATACGCTAAGGAATGGTCCTTTTTATGGTCTATATTTTTTGTCATTTCTAGATATTCATTCATTTCAATTTCATTTAATTGACATTTTTTCAAAATTTCTTTTAAGTCCATAGTTTATGCATCTTATCAGGTTTTTAATTATTAAGAATTACCTAAAACTAAAAAATCTGAACTATTAGCTTTGTTTTTGTTTAATTACAATTTTTTTTATATTTGCAAAAAATTAAAAATGACAATATTTAAATATACAACTTACTTATTGATCTATATTGTCATTTTTTTAAAAATGCAAATATAGTGAAAACTGTTGGTTGAATACTATACTTTAAAACATCGTGCTTTTGTCCTATTAGGACTAATTAATGAGAAAATGCATGAAGGGGGATGTCATGCATATGATATAAATAAGAGAATTGAAGAGCGGGGAATGAGAGATTGGACAAATATAGGAGTGGATTTTTCCTTCTCTACAATTTATAGAACCTTAGATAGACTCGAAAATGATGAGTTAGTTGAGAGTTATGAAGAAGAGATCGATAACAGGACACGAAAAATCTATAGAATTACACAATTTGGTTATGATGTTCTGAAGAATAAAGTATATGATGTAATATATAATTATATAGGTAAAATGGATGAAAATTTCTATGTAGCCTTTTCTATGTTTCCCATTCTAAGTCTGGAAGAGCAGATAGAGGTTTTCAGTCATGCTTTAAATACCATAAGAACTCATAGAAAGGAATTACAGGATATGCTAGATGGTATATTGGTTGAGTTTTCAAAAATGCCAATTAATGTAACAGGCTTATTTATACACCCTATAAAAATTCTTGAAACGGATGAAGAATTTTTTGAGATGGTGTTAAATGAGGTTAAAGCTTTTGAAAAAACCATTGGTCCTGACGATTATGAATAAAATTTCTAATGTTAGTGAGGTAGTTAAAAATTGAAACACGTAGTTAAAGATTTTGTACATCGAGTAGGTCATCATTGCGAATCCTCTTCTTTGAGGGATTTATTCGAGTATTATGGATTTCCAATGTCAGAACCAATGGCTTTTGGGTTGGATGCGACGATGGGATTTGGATTTTTTGATACTACAGGTCAGACTTCTTTTATGCCTGAATCTGATATTCCTTTCTTCTTAGGAGGTAAACAAGGAACGATTGAACCGAGTAGTCTAGCATGTCGACTGTTAGGAATTACATTAAGAAAACAATCATTCACGAATGCTGATAAAGCTTGGGAGGAGTCCAAATATATGTTAAACCAAGGTATTCCACTAATTTTACGAGTTGATATTGCTTATATGCCCTATGAAGGTTTTGATGAAGAAATAGACGAGGCTCATTTTGGAGGACATGCAGTAGTATTAGGTGGTTATGACGACGAGAAAGAAATAGCTTTTATAGGTGACACAGAATTTGAAGGCTTTCAAGAGCTCCCTATTAATACTCTTAAGATAGCAAGGAGTTCTACTTATGGCCCGAAGTTTATGCATCCAGGGAATACACAATTCTCAATGACTCGTCGAGCTGATGGTAAACATCCGCCCCTAGCAGCAGGTGCAAAGTTAGCTATTCAACGAGTTGTCAATAACATGCTACGCCCTTCGATGAATACAAATGGAATACAAGGATTAAGACAGTTATCAAATTCTCTGCCCTCATGGGTAGATTTACTGAATAAAAAAATTAGAAACCCAAAAGGAAAAGAGATTTCTTTAGCGAGATTGATGTTTGAACTCACACATGGATATATAGAAACATGGGGCACGGGAGGTGGCTCTTTCCGGAAGCTCTATAAAGAGTTCCTAGAGGAATTATTAGTACATCCTGAGTTAAAGGAAGGTCCTAAAGCATGGAATTCAGAAGAGTTCAACATTCTCGAAGAATGCGTCCCTTTAATTAGTGATTCTGCTCAAAATTGGACTCGAATTGCAAAAACATTAAAGAATGCTGGTGATAAATATAAGGATGATTGTATTAATCATGTGGATTTTGAGGAATTGCAGAGTATTGTGCTTCACATTCTATCACGAGAAGAGGAAGCTTTTAGAAAATTATCAAAAATTAAAAACTAGGTGAGAATCAATTGGTTGATAATAATTTAGTTGCACCTTGTGGAATTTATTGTGGTGCATGTAGATCATATTTAATAAGGAAGAAAAATCTTTTGGAAGAAAAAGGTCTCAAGTATGGATGTCAAGGGTGTAGAATCCGTAATAAGAATTGTTCTTTCATCAAAAAAGATTGTCCCACAATTAGAAAAAAGGAATTGGAATACTGTTATGAATGTGAAAATTTCCCATGTGATAATTTGAAGAAAATTGATAATACTTATGTGAATAGATACAATGTTAGTCCGATTTATAATTTGAAGAGGCTTAAAGAAATTGGAATTGAATCTTGGCTCAAAGAGAAAGAAAAGCTATATACTTGCCCCGAATGTGGTGATGAGATATGTATTCATGATACAGAGTGCTATGAATGTGGACTAAAAATAAATCCCAATAAAAAATAGAAGGATATTTCGGAGATTATAAGAAATTCACATAAAAGGAGAAAATTAGAAATGATAGAAGAAATATTAAATGAATTGAATGTTGAAGGGCTTCGAGCCGTTTTCCTAGAATATACTAGAAAAGCATTTGGAAGTATTCCTAAGATAGACAATCCTCGCATCCTTGACCTTGGATGCGGTACTGGCATGGTTACTTTAGAGTTAGCGAGATTAAGTAATGGTATAGTAATTGGTATTGATATTAACCAGGATGCTTTAAACAAGTTAAATGCTAAGATTCAGGAAAAAAAACTATCGGATAAAATACAAGTTTTTAAACAATCTATATATAAGACTCAATTTGAAGATGAAATGTTTGATATTATATGGGAAGAAGGAGTTATACATCTTCTTGATTTCAAAAAAGCTATTACAGAATGCAAAAGAGTATTGAAGCAAAATGGATATATGATTTCAGGGGAAGCAACTAATTGGGCTGAACGGAAACTTGAAAAATTTCAGAGATTTGGTTTTAAACTTGTAAAGGAAATACCTTGGGCTGAAGAATGTTGGTGGAGGGAGTATTATGCTCCATTAGAAAAAAAAATTGAAGTTTTAAAAAAAAAATATGATAAAATTGGTGATATTAAAGAAATTAAACATCACCTAAGTGAAATTGAAATGGTAAAAAAAAACACTAAAGGATTTGAATGTACAACCTATATATTTCAAAAAAGAAAATAAGAGGTATAAATAATGGATGTTATAAAAGTAAGAGGAGCTAGAATTCACAATTTAAAGAACATCGATGTTGATATTCCTAAGGGAAAGCTAATTTTGATAACAGGCGTATCTGGATCAGGAAAATCAAGTTTAGCTTTCGATATAATCTTTGATGAGGGGATGAACAGGTATCTTCAATCAATTGGTTTTCCACCAAAATTTGATGATGAAAAACCGTTCGATATGATTGATGGATTAAGCCCAACTGTTGCAGTCGAGCAAAGAACTACACGTGTATTTAATCCAAGATCGACTGTAGGAACAAAAACCGGTATATATGGGTTGATACGTATGTTATATGTAACAGAAGGGATTCTAATTTGTCCAATTTGTAAGGAACCTGTGAATCAATTTACCCTAGAATGTGATATATGTGGAATGGTCGTAGAACGTAAGCAAATCAAGCATTTTTCCTTTAATGAACCTTCTGGGATGTGTTTGGAATGTAAAGGAAGAGGTTATAAAATGCTTCTTACTGAAGAAATGATTGTTCCAGATCCTAACAAAAATCTTATTCAAATTACTAAAGCAGGCTCAGCAGTATTTGCAGATCAAATAAGATTTGTTGAACAATTACCAAAATTTTATAATTTTGATATAAAAACACCTTTCAAAGATTTACCAGATGAGATTAAACAGGTATTTCTATATGGTAGTGGGAAGAAACTTAAATTTCAATGGGAATCAAAGACTTTTTCTGGCGAATTGGAACGAGTTTTTGAAGGTATTATTCCTCATATAAAAAGAGCGTTATCAGAAAGTAAAAGTGCTTATAGAAGGCACAAGATCCATAGTAGTTTTATGTCAAAAAAGAAATGTGATGATTGTAATGGATATAAAATTAATGAAGAAGCTCGTGAGATAAAAATAAAAGGGACGCACATAGGGGAATTGGCAATGATGACTATTGATGATTTAATCTTATTTTTAGAAAACCTTACTGATCAGGATGTTAAAACTATCCAAGGTAAATCTATATTAAAAAGTATACTACAAAGTCTTAATCGAATGGTCAATGTTGGATTAAAATATTTGCACTTGCACCGAACATTACCTACACTAAGTGGAGGTGAACTACAAAGACTATCGTTAATGATTCATTTAGATGGCGGGTTGGATTCATTAATTTATATTTTAGATGAACCAAGCATGAGCTTACATGAACGTGAAAAAAATGCTCTTATTGAAATTCTAAAACAACTAAAAGAATTAGGAAATACAGTTATTGTCGTTGAGCACGATAAGCGATTTATAGATATGGCAGATATCATAATTGATATAGGTCCAGGGGCTGGTATTGATGGAGGTGAAATTGTATATCAAGGGTTACTTGAAGGAATTATAAAGGAAAAGGAATCTTATACAGGACAGTTTCTTGCAAGGAGTATTTCATTACCAGAAAAACCAGCTACTAGAAAACCTGGTAATGAAACGCAGTATTTAGTCCTCAAGAATGCTAATACAAATAATTTAAAAGACGTAACAGCTAAGTTCCCTTTAGGATTAATGGTGGGGATTGCAGGCGTCTCTGGATCTGGAAAAAGTTCTCTAATATTGGATACTTTAGTTCCTTTATTGAATCCTTATTTTAAAAGAGGAGTAAAAAACCAAAATCAGAAAAAAGGAGAAAATGGTGAAGAAAATGGAGAAGAAAATGATGAAGATTTATCAGAATATTCTGGACAAATAGTAGGATGGGAAAATATTGACGGAGTTATTGTTGTCAATCAAAAACCTATTTCTCGTGTACGCACTTCAACTCCATGTTCATTTATAGGGATTTGGGATAAAATTCGAAACTTATTTGCCAAAACTGGGGAAGCTAAAAAACGAAAGTATACCGCAGGACATTTTTCTTATAATTCCGACAGAGGCCGTTGTCCTGATTGCAAAGGTCAAGGGGTGCAAGATTTACAGGTTTCATTTCTTACTAGTTTTGAAATTCCATGCAAAGTATGTAAAGGATCAAGATACAAACCAGAGATTTTGGAAGTCAAATATAAAGGAAAATCAATAGCAGATGTACTTGAGATGACTGTCAATGAAGCTGCTGAGTTATTCAAATCACAGGAAAACATCTCGAAAGTTCTTAAAATATTAGATGAAATTGGGATGGGATACATAGAACTTGGACAACCTGCACCCACTTTAAGCGGAGGAGAAGCACAACGTGTAAAGTTAGCTAAAGAATTAGGTAAGATCAGAAAAGGAAAATCTCTCTATATTTTAGATGAACCTACTGTCGGATTATCATTCTATGATGCAATTAAATTGATGGATTTGCTTGAAAAACTAGTCCAAACAGGGAATACTGTGTTAATAATTGAGCATGATCTTGAAATTCTCTCCTATTGCGATTATATTATCGAGTTAGGGCCTGAGGGAGGACCTAAAGGGGGTAAAATTATTGCAGAAGGTACTCCAAAAGAAATTATGATAAATAAAAATTCTATAACTGGTCATTATCTTAATTAATTAAGTGTTATTACTATTATGGTTATTAAAATCCAAGGAGCACAGGAACATAATCTAAAAAATGTTGATGTTGACATAGAAGATGGACTTACTGTAGTAACTGGAGTTTCAGGATCAGGGAAGACTTCACTTATATTTGATACATTGTATAAAGAAGCACGACGCAGATTTTTAGAAGCTTTTTCAGTAAGCAAAGAAGAAATGAAATTAAATCCCGCAAAAGTACATTCAATAACTGGACTTGGCCCAACTATAGCACTTGGTCAAAATATCCTTAACCGAAATCCAAATTCTAATTTAGCATCAGCTACTGGACTTATTCCGTTATTAAAGATATTATATGCGCGATTTGGAGAAAGAAAATGCCATGTTTGTAGTAATCAATTGTTATACCTAAAAGAAGATGAAATAGTTGCTAAAATTGAAAGTTTGAGAAAAAAAGAGGTTCTAGAAGTTTCTGCTTTTATAGTAAAGAAAGTATTAGGGAGTCATCAAATGTTGATAAAGCTTCTAATAAAAGAATTTGGAGTTGATGCAGTTAAAGTTGATGACAACCCTGTTGGAACAATACTAAATCCAAAAGAACCTCATGATATTCAATTATTGATTGGTCAAGTTTCAGAAAACACTACCACCAATGAGATTCGAAGTATAGTGAAAACTATATCATCCTTAGGAGCAAGTTCATTAAGTATTAAAGGGACTTCAGTGAATTCTTTAATTTCTCGGGTTCCTGCTTGTGAGGAATGTGGAACTTGGTTTGGTGTGCTAGAGCCTACACATTTTAAGAAAACTTGTCCTCATTGTAATGGAGAAGGATGCAAACACTGTAATGAAACGGGTCTTCATCCATTAGCATCAAATGTTAGTTGGGAGGGATTATTATTTACTGAAATTTTAAAGAAATCGGTAGGAGATTTAATCGAAATCTTCTCTAAAGAGGAACTTACAATTGCAAAAAGGTTAAAACAAGAAATTAGCAAACGATTATTAGCATTAAATTCTGTAGGATTAGATTATTTGACATTAAATCGAATTTCCCCGACATTATCAAGAGGAGAATCTCAAAGGGTAAGATTAGCAATCGCTTTATTGAGTGAATTAGAAGATATGACTCATATACTTGATGAACCAACGATTGGTCAGCATCCAGCTGACGTTGCTCGATTATTGCCAGTATTTAAAAACATCCTTGGCCCAGTCATTTATATTGAGCATGATAGTCAAGCTGCTATGTATGCAGAAAATGTTATTGATATTGGCCCTGGCGCTGGATATGAAGGAGGAAAAATTGTATTTAAGGGGACTCCAGCAGAGTTATGGAAAGCGGATACTCCTACAGGTAAATTTTTCAGTTTGAGAGAAAAAGTAAAGATTCCCCAGCGCAGAACTAAAGCACAGGAATTTATAACAATAGAGAATGCTTTTAAGCATAATCTAAAGAACATAGGTATTAAAATCCCCTTAAATCGTTTAACAGTTATTACAGGGGTATCTGGATCAGGAAAAAGTACATTAATAGAAGATGTATTATATGCTACCTTAAAAGATAATAAACCTGTTGGTTGTAATAAAATATCTGGTCCAAAATTGAAATCCATCATGGTAGATCAAGGACCGATTGGTAAAAATCCAAGATCGAATCCTGCTACTTATACAAAAATTGCTGATCTTATTAGAAAATTATTTGCAAAAGCTACAAAATTTAAACCTACCTTTTTTTCGTTCAATACAACAGAAGGTCAATGTCCTACCTGTAAAGGGATGGGTGCACTCGAAATTAAAATGAAATATCTACCATCAAATTGGCTTACGTGTCCAGAATGTGATGGCCAGAGATTTTCTGATGAAATTCTTTCTAAGAAGGTTAAATTCAATGATAAAGAATATAATATTGCTGATTTTTATGAATTACCCATTGACGATATAGCACAAATCTTTCAAAAGGAGAACAGACTTTCTGCAGCAGATCTTAATTCAGTAAAGCAAATGATAAAAGCACTTAAAGATATTGGTTTAGGTTATCTATCTTTAGGTCAACCTTCCCCGACACTATCAGGTGGGGAAGCTCAGCGTATAAAATTATCAAAATATCTTGGGAAAAAGACTTTAAAAGATCATTTAATTATACTTGATGAGCCTTCCACAGGGTTACATCCTCAAGATCTTGAAGGTTTATTGAAAATTTTAGATAGACTGATCCAAAATGGAGCATCTATTGTAATTGTAGAACACAATATTGATATAATTAAAGCAAGTGATTGGATTATTGACCTTGGACCAGGTTCAGGCCCTTATGGTGGAGAGATTGTATATCAGGGTCCTTTAACTGATTTTTTAGAAGTAAAAGATTCTCTTACAGCTCAAGCTTTAAAAAACGAAGAAACTTCCTTCCCAGCAGTAGATAAAGATGGGAAGAGAAGAAATAGGTCAGATAAAATTGTAATCCAAAATGCACATATTCATAATCTAAAAAATTTAAATGTTGAGATACCAAAAAAGAAATTTACAGTGATTACAGGAGTTTCTGGATCAGGCAAATCAAGTCTGATAATGGACACACTTGAGATAGAATCAAGACGTAGATATTTAGAAACCTTATCAATGTATGAACGACAAAATACTAAAGAAAGTAATGAAGCTTTAGTAGAGAACATTAAAGGATTGGGTCTTACTGCACTGATAATCCCTGAAAAAATTCTCCAAGGATGGTTTTTGAACCTACGAAATACTATCGGAAGGGTTACTGATATAACCCTTCATTTAGCCAATATTTTTTCATATATAGGTGATAATTTTTGTCCTAAATGTAATCAACAAATGGAAAGAATGGAAAAATTCTACTGTAGTAATTGTAATATATCAATACCGCATACCAAACCAAGAAATTTCATTTCAACCAACTACTCTGCAGCCTGTCTGAAATGTCATGGAGTAGGTTCATTTCAGGTTCCCAATCCAAAAAAATTAATTATTCACCCTGACAAACCATTATGTAGTGGTGCTATATATTCACCAGGTTTTTTTCCAAAAGGATATCTCTGTAAACCTTATAATGGTGGATATTATATAGTACAAGCTCTTGCGATTCGTTATAGATTCGATCCATTCAATACTTTATGGAATAATATGTCAGAAGAGGCTAGAAATGCATTTTTGTTTGGAGATAGAGAGCCATTGGATGTAATATATGAAAACAAAAAAGGGCAGGTAACTAAGAGAAAAACTGTTTACAAAGGATTTTATGAGCATTGGTTAAGAGATTGGGATGTAGGTGGCACATATACTGACAGAGAAAAGTGTGATGAATGTGAAGGAATGAAACTACGTCCCCAATATTTGAGAGTTTCTCTCTCTGGATATAATTTTTTCCAAATGTGTGAACTTCCTTTAGAAGAACTTTATCAAAAATTAAAAACAATAAAGATCGAAGATAAAATACCTGATTTTGTAACTAATAGTTTAAACACAATCTTATATCGTTTGAAATTTTTACTTAGGACTGGGTTAGGATACATTAATTTAAATCGTATTGCTGAAACTCTCTCTGCAGGAGAAGCACAAAGAGTACGATTAGCTGGATTATTAGGAAGTGATTTGACCTCCTTAACTGTCCTACTTGATGAGCCTTCAAGAGGTTTACATCCATCTGAGTTACAACCTTTAGTGGAAGCTTTAAAAGAATTACGTGATAATGGCAATACAATAATCATAATTGAACACGATCCATTATTTATGGAAGCTGCTGATTATATAATTGATATGGGTCCAGAAGCGGGAATTAATGGAGGGGAAATTGTAGCTAAAGGCCCACTTGAAGATATCATCAACGCTAATACTATTACAGGCGATTGGTTGAGTAGAAGAAAGATTTTTAAGATCTTAGATAAAAAACGAAGTCCGAGAAAATGGCTCAAGATTTTTGGAGCTGTAGAAAACAATTTAAAAGGTGATTTAGTTGAGATACCACATGGTCTGTTGATAGGATTATGCGGTGTGTCTGGTTCTGGAAAAAGTACGTTATTAATCGATACATTAGGGAGAGCTTTAGTACCTATAAAGCATACTACTTCAGTTTCTCGAGAGCCTGTTGAACCTGGAAAATATGAAAAAATAGATGGTGCTTTATCTCAAACAATATTAATAGACCAATCTAAAGCCAAACTTGGAAGCCCTCTAAAATTTTTAGGTTTAGAATCATCAATAATAAAAATTTATGCTGAGACGGAAGATGCCAAGATTTTGGGATTAAATGAAAAAAAGTTAAAAAATCGTTGTTCAGTTTGTATTGGACGTGGTTATATTAAACTGGATATGAAGTTTCTACCTGATATTGTGGAAACTTGCGAAGTTTGTAAGGGAGCAGGGTATCAAGCTGAATCATGGCAGGTCTTTTTTAATGGAGTTTCATTACCTGATGTAAATAACTTGACTATTGAAGAAGCTTATGAACTATTTAAGGATTTTGAAACAATTGCTATAAAATTGAAGTATGCTAAGCAGGTAGGATTGGGTTATCTGCATTTAAGTCAACCTGCTCGTAGTCTCTCTGGTGGTGAAGCTCAAAGGCTTAAAATTGTAAAGGAATTGTCTAAAAAGTCAAGTAAAAAAACCATTTACATATTAGATGAACCAACTATAGGACAACATTTAGAAGATGTTTCCAATCTGATTAAAGTGTTGCACAAATTAGTAGATAATGGCCATACTGTTGTCATTATTGAGCACCATCCCCATGTTTTAGCATCATGTGATTGGTTGATAGAATTAGGACCAGGATCAGGCCCTAAAGGAGGTAAAATTATTGCTAAAGGGCCTCCTAAAGAAGTAGCAAAATTAAATACACCAACTGCACCATATTTAAAAAGAGTATTGGAGGGAGAATTATGACTTGGATTCCTCTCTTATTAACTGATCAATCTTCTTGTTTACGCTATTTAGTCTTAACTGAATTATTAAATCTACCAGATGATGATGAAGAAGTAAGAGAGTTATCAGAGTTGAGAGAATATGATCCTCTTGCTAATTTATTATTTAAACTTCAAAAACCTAATGGAGCATGGGAATCTTTCGGTATAACTCACACAACCACTACTGACAACTTACACTTAACCTCAATGGCGCTACAGAGACTTGGATATTTTGGATTTGATTCTTCTAATATAGCAGTCCAAAAAGCAGCAGATTTTATTTTCTCGAATCAAGAGGATGACGGTTCTTGGCCTATGCCAGGGAAAAAACAACTTACGGATGAAGAAATTGGATATCAAATGATGCCTGTCCAAACTGCTATTCCGCTTTTAGGACTAGTTATGAGTGGATATTCAAAGGATAAAAGAGTTGAAAAAGCTTTTGATTGGTTAATGAAGCAACGATTAAAAGATGGGGCTTGGCCAGTTGGTATTTCTGCGGGTAATTATGGAGGGATTGCAGGATATCGACGCCTTGCTCATTCAAGATGGGGGTGTAGGTCAAATACAACAGCGGTACTTTCCTGCCTTGTTTATCATCCTAAACTTCGTCAAAGTGAAGAGGCTAAACGAGCACTAGATCTAATACTTGGTACAACTTCTAAATTAAGACATAATCTAGGATTCATGATCGCTCGTTTAATTGGATTAGAGAAATCAATGGGACGTATTACATACATGGCTAAATTTGATATAGCTCACATCTTAAACCTTTGTTGGAGAGTAGGAGCAAGTGAAGATGATAATCGTATTAAGGATTTAATAGAGTTTGTAAAATTAGAACAAGGTAAATACGGATTATGGGAATATCTAAAACATCCACAGGCTTCTCGTTGGTTAACTTTTGATTTGTTAAGATCACTTTCTCATATACATGAAAATGTAATATGGTTTTCTGATGAACCCTCTACTCCATTTCAAGCATATCCAATGAAAAGGAAAAGATTTTAAGAATTTCTACTTATTTCTCAAATATTAAAATTTATAAATTTTAAAGAGGTAGAAATGTGAAAGTATCACTCCATCACGCTCATCTTTTTGCTTCTAATCTGGGTGAAAGTATTCAGTTTTATCAGGATATGTTTGGAGCTAAAGTTCTATTTGATTTAAAAATGGCAGGAGCGAGAAATGTAATGATTTCAATTGGTTCATCAAAAATAAATTTTTATGATCAACTACCTAAAGATCAAGGACGAGGAGCAATTCATCATTTGGGGATTGAAACCGACGATTTAGAAGGATTGGTATCACATATGGAAACTAAAGGATTTCAATTTATTAAGGAGATAAAGAATTTTGGACCATTGAAGTATGTGATGGTAGCCGCACCTGATAATGTTCTTCTAGAGCTTTTTGAAGTAGTAAAAGGAAAACTCTCAGATGATCAATATAAATTAATTTCAACATTATGATGTTGGAATTCCCTAAACCTTCTTTTTTATTCTTAATTTTTCTTTTTATCTAATAACTCATTTATGAAATTTTCAACTTCTTTGCCAAAACCGGAGTTTAACGCTGGGTGATCTTTTGCAGGGAGATTAACCCCCATAATAGGTGTCAAAATTTGTTCCTCTTCATCAATAACATTATATTCTCTTAAAATCCTTTTTTTAATCTCAATATCTTCATCATTAGAGATGAAAAACATCCCTTTAGGACAATTAATCAATATTTTTGTCACTAAATGTATTTGTTTTTGGCATTGTGGACAACTATAATAATATTTGTCATCAATTACTTTCTGGATTAACTCAGGATCAAGCCATGTATTAATTGAAGCTTCCCATGTAATTTTAAAAGAAATTTTACAATGAGGACAATTAACTTCTGTGCTGATTAAACGTGTCATAATACCCTCTTTTAGTAGTATTTATAATATTATTTTCAATTTTTATGTGATTGTTGCATGTCATATTGTCACCATGTTGTGACAACATTTAAATATTTGTTTTAATATGAATATAGTAAGAAAAATTTTTAGTTAAAATAGAAATTAGGAATATATGTAATGTATATATACTGATAGTCATTTTTAGGCAAATAGCTTCTAAAAAAGCTATCTATTATCCATGATATTCTTAATTTCTTCAAATTTTTCTTACTGTATAACACAATTTAAAGAGGTGTCTAAAATTTCAGTCAATGGGGATTTTAAAAAAAGAAATAGAGCTGTTGTTATAGATAATGGTACAGGCATTAGTAAAAATGGTTTTGGTGGTGAAGATCAACCACGTTCAGTATTTCCTACTGTCATTGGGAAACCCAAGTATGGAAATATCATGCCAGATGTAAAAGATTATGCGAGAGAATGGTATATAGGAGAAGAAGCTATGGAATTAAAAGGTATTATGAACCTTCAATTTCCTATTGAACATGGAGTTGTTGAAGATTGGCCAGCAATGGAAAGAATATATCATTATACATTTTATACTGATTTAAGAATCGATCCTTCGGAATTTTCAGTTGTTTTAACAGAAGCTCCTTTAAATCCAAGGTCAAATAGAGAAAAAATGGCGGAAATAATGTTTGAAACATTTGATGTTCCTGCTCTCTATATAGCAACACAAGCAATACTTTCTCTATATGCTTCTGGTCGAACCACTGGATGTGTAATAGACATAGGGGACGGAGTATCACACATAGTTCCAATTTTTGAAGGATTTGCTCTAAGTCATGCAATACAGAGAGTAGATCTTGCGGGAAGGGACGTTACAAAGTATCTTCAAAGACTTCTAAGACAAAATGGTTATTCATTTTATACGTCTGCAGAGAAGGAAATTGTAAGAGATATTAAAGAAAAGTTATGTTATGTTGCTATAGATCCTGAAAAGGAAATTTTACTCTCAAATAAAGTAACAGGTATGGCAAAAAACTATATGCTTCCAGATGGCGAAACTGTAACAATAGGGTTAGAAAGATTCTTAGCTCCAGAGTGTTTATTCAATCCTTCTGTAGTAGGGAAAGAATTGCCTGCTTTAGATGATGTTGTGGTTGGGGCAATTTCAGAGTGTGACGTAGATTTACGAAGAGACCTTTATAGTAATATTGTTCTTTCAGGGGGTTCTACAATGTTTCCAGGGATTAAAGAACGATTATCTCGTGAAATCAAGGAACAAGTTCCTGATTCTATTGATGTAAAGATAATCGCTCCCCCTGAAAGAATGTATTCAGTTTGGATTGGAGGTTCTATCCTAAGTTCATTAAAAACTTTTGATAGAATGTGGGTTACTAGACGTGATTATAAAGAATTGGGACCACAAGTCATCCATCGATGTTTCTAGACTATTAGAGGGTTAATAATATGTTAGAAATTAAATTTATTGATGGTATTCCTTGTATTACACTTGAAGATGGTATAATTTGTATTGATAGTGATTTACAAAAAGAATCTCGGAGCTTTATTTTGAATAAGAATTTTACAGAATTTCAAGAATCTAAAGAAAAAAGCTATTTTGAAAGTGTTTTAGATGAATTAAAAAAGAAATTTGGAGAAATTTAAAATTATTTTATTTTTTTTTTATTTTGTAAAAGGAAATAAAACAGGGTTGGAAACAAAGAATGGAAAATATAATTACCGTTATCGATAATAATTTAAATCCTGAAACGGGGGTGCTTTCATTAGCAATAATAGAAGGGGAAAAAAATATTGTATATTCTTCAGAAAACTGGAACATTAACAAGGATATTGATAAGCTAAACTCAATATGGAATGCAAAAGAACCAACCACTATAAAAATTTCAGGTGTAAAATATATAATAATACAGATCACACAGGAAAGATTAATTGCTACTACCTCAGATAAAAAAGGAAGCATAATAGCTTTTAAAGATGAAGAAAGAAAAATTATATGTAAAATTGCTCCTGATAAAATGTTGGCACTCGGAATTGCTGAAGTTTCAAGATCTTTAAATGAACTAAGTTCGAAAAAGCCATATATGGATTTAGACACTCGATTGGGGAAAGTAGAACAGCTAAAATGGGCAACTCCAAGAATTCTACTTGATGATACAAATAATCTTCAAGAATTAGGGTTAATTAAATTTGGATTAAGTATTGAAGAAGCTAAAGTATATCTAGCTCTGCTAGATAAAGGGAAAAATGGTGCCAAAGTAGGGGAGCTTAATGAAGAATTAGCTATTAAAAGGACAACTATTTATCGCATTATTGAACGATTAATTAGTAAAGATTGGATAGTAAAATTACCACTTACACCTAAAAGTGCACAGTTATTTGTAGCTAGACCTTTAACTGAGATTCTTGATGAAAGAATTCAAGAAAAAGAAGAAGAACTTAAAATTTTAAAGAGTTTTCGTTATATTATGGGTGATTTACTAGAAAACGGTTGGATAGACGTTTCTGAAATGAAAAAGGATCATACATTTGAGATTTTAGGGATTGAAAAAGATTGTGGCCTTATTATTTTTGAATATGAAAAAAAAGTGAAGGAGGAAGTTATAATTCGGGCAGCATTACAATTATCTTCTGAGAAGATGAGAGAACCTATTCAGCCTGATCTTGATAAAAAGGAATTTACTATTGAAGATTTAGATGATATAAAAATAGAAGATACTAAAATTCAGAATTATCTTGGGATGGTAATTTATTTTAAGTTTAAAGAAGGGACTGAAACGGGAAATAATATAGGAACTGATTGGATTGTAGCTGCTCGACACGTTGCAGTGCCTATCGAGAATAAAGTCAATGTTGTTTGGGGTTCTGAGGAAAAATTCCCAGTTCTATTAAATACTATATTGAAACTATAATAGCTATTGAATTGTTCAAACTGTGTTGATATGCTTGAGAAGGTATCTGTACTAAAAAAACAAATTATGTATCCATTATAATAAATGAATGACCCTCCTATACAATCCAACAAAAAAGAGTAAATTAAAACAAAAGAAATTTAAATTCGACTTTCAATTTGTATGAGATTTGAAATAAGATTCAGAATTGAAGTTTCTCTAAGATCTAATGCTTCTAGTGCAATTTTTAATTCTTCAGGATCTTTAATCCAACCCTTAGCATCATCCTTAGATTTTTGGAAATGACTTGATAAATTTTTTAATACTTGAATAAACCATGATATTCTTTCCATAATAGGTAACTCATTATTAAAGTCGTTAATTTGTAGTTCCTTCTGTAATTTATGAAGTTCATTATTCATTTCGGAGATAGTTTCGACACACTGTTCAATTTTCATTCCACATCTATTTGCAAATGTACGATTCATCCACTTTTTTGCTAACAAACCTAATTCATTTATTTCTTGTTGTACTTTCTCAATAATTGTAAGTACTTTTTCTGAATTTTCTAAGACTTCTAATAGAAAACTATCTAACTCTTCTTGAGTTTTTAAGGCTTTCTTTTTAAATCCCTCTTTATTATTGCTTATCTTAATAAGTCTCAATTTTATAAGAGGAGAGAATGGTTCAGCTATTTGTCCATGATAATCTTGAGCATGCACTATAGTATAAGCCCACCCTGCTGCACAATGTTCTGCTGGCATTAATCCATCATAACCAGGATTAACTCCTTGATTTTTAAATTCTTCTTCTGTCAAACCATATCTTGGAGCTAAAATCTTGCTGTATTCCTGTAATCCTGGGGTATCAATCATTCCAGGACCAAATGTAAATACCGATATATTAGTATTATCTAACTCAGCAGCTAAAGATTTAGCTATTGATGTAAGAGCCGTTTTAGTGGCAAAATAAGGTGCCATAAACGGCCATCCTTCAGCAGAGGTGAGAGTATTTATTACTCCTTCATTTCTTTCAATCATATATGGTAAAAATTTCTTAATAGTTAAAATGGCCCCTCTAATGTTTACATTATAAACTTTATCCCATTGTTCTATTGAAATTTCTAAAATACTACCAACTGAAGTAGCATAGGCATTATTTATTAAAATGTCTATCTTTCTATATGAATTGATTACAATTTTCTCTAATCGGTTAATATCTTCTTCTTTAGAAACATCAGTTTTCACAAATAAAGCATTACCTCCTTCTGAACGAATTAAAGTTTCAACATCTTTACCATAATCATTAATTTCAGCAATTATTACTGTTGCTCCTAACCAAGCTAGTGCTCTTGCAAGTTCTTTACCCAATCCCCTCCCAGCTCCTGTTATAATCACAACTTTATTAGAAAGCGCATCCTTTGACAAACCTAATTTTTCAATAAACACTTTTTAATCACTTTAATGTTATTTATAAGATCATAATTAATATGACTATTTAAACACTTGGGTCAATGAGTCATAGGGTCATTTAGTCATAAATTTTTAAGTGTGAAAATCTTTATTATTATTATAATGCCCAAAGCTTTTACGAATGAAGAAAAGAAAATTATCAAGAACAGTCTTGTTGAAAAAGGTGCAGAGTTATTTGGATCTTATGGATTAAAAAGGACAAATATTGAAGATCTTACTAATGCAGTAGGGATTGCTAAAGGATCATTCTATTCTTTTTATAATTCCAAAGAAGAATTATTTTTGGATGTTCTAGGACAAGCAGAAGAAGAGATAATAAAAAAAGTAAGGCATTTATTAAAAAAAATGAAGGAAGATCCAAAAGGAACCTTTAAAGAATTTTTACATGTACATATTAATGCTCCAAAAGAAAATCCAATTATACAACAAATAGCTAATAAAAAGGTAAGAGACTATCTTGTCAGGAAACTACATAATAACCCTAAACTGGAACAAAAACTCCAGACCTATGAATATCTTCCTCAAATTATTGAAATGTGGCAAAAACAGGGATTAATTATAAATAAAGATCCCGAAATTTTAGCAGGTATATTGAAATCTATATTTACAATTGGTTTAGATGATGAGACAAAAGAATATATTGGGAGAGAAAAATTTCCTGAGATTATTGAGAATCTAATAAATATTATCGTTGAGTATATGATTATTTCTGATTCTGATAAGAAATAGAATCTTCTAAGTTTTTAGAACAAATGGAAAATTACATATTTTAGAATACTTTTCTAAATGCTGTAAGATTTCATTATTTTATATGATTTATATTTAAATTTCATTTTTTATTTCTTTATAGAAATCTAATATTATTTTCTGTCTTTCTTTAGCTATTTCTTCTGAAGCATCTAGATATAATTGGTCTTTTAATTTCAATATTTTATTCTCTAGATGTTCAATTACCTCCTTTATACCACCTTTATTCAATACTGTAAATGAAATTACCCTATATAACCCTATAGCACCAAGAGCATCCAATTTATCAGCATCAGATAATATTTTTGCTTCAAGAGTCAGAGGATTTGAATTATTTGAAAAAGAATGCGATCTAATGCAGTGAAAAATATTATCAAGATTTTCTTGAGAAAGGTTAAAATCATGGGATTTCAAGAATTTGAAAGCTTTTTCTACTGATAGTTCTGCATGATTTTTACTAGAAGTCATTTTATCCTTAACTTTTCTGCCAATGTCATGCAATAACGCTGCAATTTCAAGTATTAATAAATTAGCATTTAATTCTTTCCCTAATTGAAGACTTAAATTTAGAACGCGTTCAACATGCATAAATCCATGAATATCATCTTGTTTAGAGCATTTAATTGCATATTGTCTTATTAGTGAAAGTCTCTCTTTTTCTTTCATAAATATCTTCCGAAGTTATTTATCTCATTTCCTAAAATAACTAAAAAATTCGATTTTTGATACAATTTGATTACCATTAATTATAATTTTTGCAGGAAGCAATCCTGTTGTCAACCTTTCACTAGCATTTTTTGGAAGGTATCATTCAACTTATAAATGATTTCTTTGGGATTTAAAATAATGGGCAAATCTTTCATGTTTTTTTCCATATAAATTCATTATAACTCTTTTAAACTTACCATAATCCAGTCGTTGTTTCATAACATCAGCTCATCAATCTGCATGTACAACTATTGTGATTTCGCTATTAGGATATAAGTTAAAATCAAGATCTTCCTTTAATGGCATAAATTCTTTATTAGGTCCATAAGCATTTATAGCACAATCATCATAAATAGAATTTTCCTCAGCATCCCAAATTAATTGAAGATAACTGTGAATTAAGCCTTTATATATAGGAAAAATGGAAGTTTCAGGATTACTATAAGAGATTTCATCTAATTTGCTTAACGCTTCGATAATTGAACCATTATCTTCAATTTTTAGTTCTTTTTCAAACCCATTAGATAATTTTCTTTCTGGATCTGGAGCAAAAATCGTTAATCTCACTTTTTTAATGTTTAATATCACCCCCAATGGTAGAAAAAAATAATTTTATAAATTAAATTAATCCTTTATTTTTAAGAAGTTTAGGAAGTTCCCTTTTAAGTGCTATAGATGATGAAAATTTCTTTTCTCCATCGATTACTACGCAGTTACTGTGGAGATTTAAATCTCTTGCTTCTACTGAATTTAAATTTCGGGTATCATAGTCAATGTATTTTATGTAAGGTGTAAGCTCAACGAATACTCTATTCATAAACTTATCCCATTCGCAAGCACAAGCGTCTAATGGGACATAAATATCGACTTTTAATTTTTCTGGTTGTTCTTCTTTATTAATATTTACCACCTGTAAAAATTAACTTACTCCTCTTGATGAAGTCCTTTACATCTATCTGTACCACAGTGAATATGTTTTGGTTCATAATCTGGGCTTTCTTTATCACATGTTGACTCTGAAAGACTACAACTTGAATGCGACATTTCTTCTATGGCTTCTTTTAGTATATCGGCAATCTGTTTATCCATTTCATTATCATTCATAGCTAATCAAAAAAATTTTTGTTAATTTTTCAAGATTTCTATTCTTTTAGTTATATTATATTTAAAAATAAAAAATTTTAGGATTTCTAAAATCCTTTTTTCTTTAAAAATTGTCTAAAATTTACCGTTGAATTGAATTTCAAGATTATAAAAAACAAAAATTAAAATTGAAATATAATTTAAAAATAGAAATATGTAGTATTTACAGTATTTCTAAGAAAGCTTGTATTCGTGTACAAATTTGATTCTCATCTTCTGAGGAATAATCTGTTGTGATTGAAAGTACTTTAATGTCTTCTTTTTTCAATTCTTTTTCAATTACTATAGCTTCGACTTCATAAGGTTGGCAGAAGGATAATGTATATAATATAACCCCATCTACGTTATATTCTTTTACTAAACGTTTGATATCTTCCAATCGTTCTGTATTTGGTGTAAAACAAGCACAATTAATTCCAAGATATCTGTCAGCAATAAGTTCAAGCAAATCCTCCATTGTATCTCCTTTATTTTCAGGAAATTCAGACTCAAAATATCGTGTACCAGTACAAGTCTCCTCAGTAACTACCACAGCCCCACTTGTTTCGATAATATGGTGGAATTTCCAGTTTGGAATTGCCATAGGAGTTCCACTAATTAATATTCTTTTAGTACCCTTATCAACGACACCTAGTCCGTCTTTTATTCTCTGCTCACACTCATCAGCAACCTTTCCAACCATTTCTATTTGTCTATTCGGGTCGTCATAAAACGCAACTTGCGATATTAATAAAGCATCTTTTCCTGAAATTGGTGGAGGATCTGTTTTTCGTGTTTCATAAACTCTTCTAATTTGATTTCTCTTCTTTTTAAAAATGTCAATAGAATTTTTTAGTTTTTCAACTGTCATCTTTTTTCCAGAAATATCCTCTAATTTAGTGATAAGGTCTTTTAATTCTTGAATATAAAGTGCTCGTGCTTGTTGGCGATCTTTACACTGAGGTGTCTCTAGAACATAAACTGGTTTATCTTTTGCCATTATTTCCCATGCTTTTTTCTTACCATCACAAGTTGTTTCACCAATTAAAATGTCAGCAGTTAAATAATAAGGACATATTTTACCAAATCCAAATCCTAAAGCAGATTTAATAAGGGGGCATATATTAGTAGGTAAAATCCCTTCAACTGCATAGTTTGAGAAGTTTGTACCTCCACATAATCCAATGCCTATACCATCTAAAGCATTAATAATCTCATCTGGAATATATAGACAGAAAGTGCCAATAATTGGTCTTCCATCTTGTTTTGCTTTTACAATCTCACTTATCCTTATACCATGAATATCTCCAACAACAAATTCGAAAAATTCCATAGACTCAGGACGATTCTTTTGTGGATCAATATAAATTTTATTATATAGGTGAGGAAGAACTGCTAGAAGTTGGTCGTGTTTCTCAATATCAATTCCTATTTCGTTCCACATAGGGTACCAATTTGATTTCTCAGTCATTTTTTTAACCTAAGTTCTTAAAATTGAATTATATAATTGAATTAGGAAAGTTTAAAGAATTATTAAACTTTTCGATAATATTTATCGAAAAATTCGATAAATTCTAATAACTAATATAAATTATAAATAAGAAGAATTATCTTGGAATGGACTTATTTTCAAAAAAAATCTCCCCTTTGAATACTATATCGGAAACCTAGATAATAATTTGAGGTACATTAATCATAAGTTAAAGTAATTTAAAAAAATAAAAAAAAAACACTTAGACTTTGAATTTTCTACTCCATCCTAGATTCTGAAGTCTCCCAGAATCCTTTTTTTCTTAAATAACGACCTAAATATACAATCGAAAGCATTACTGGAACTTCCCAGAATGACCCTTTCATAGGAAAACTAAGAATGGTATAGTCCCATTGTAGTTCCTAATGCTGCGATTGAACCTATTCCATACATTGCAATGGCAGTAGCTATAGCAATTTCGAAATGACTCGATGAACCTATAATCACTGTAATAATTGCTTCTCGATATTTTAATTTGGTAAGTTTAGTGATCAAAATATTATAACCAACTACTATTGCAAACCCAACTAATAGTGGAATTGAGACTAATAATAGTAAGTCCGGATTTTGGATTAGAACCTCACCATTCATAGAGAAAAGAACGACTAAGGTTGTTAAAAGAGCCACTATTGATATTTTTCCAACAATAGGTCGATACATACTGTTGAACCAATCTTCACCTTTAGCTGATATTAACAATCTTTTACTTATTATTCCAAGTACTAATGGAAGTCCAATAAATATGAAAGTCGATGTTAATAAAAGAATCCAATCGACTGGAATATTTTGGATACCTGTTAATAACGTAACCATTGGAGCATAACCAAATATTATTGTTATAGTATTTAAGCTTGTATTTACTACATTTTGTTCTTGATTTCCCTTTGCCATCCATCCCCAGACTAAAACCATGGCAGTACATGGACTTGAACTTAATAATATAACCGCAACTATTAGTTGTTCACTACCCTGTAGGAATAAACGTGCCATAAGCAAACCAACAAATGGAGCAATCAACCAATTAGAAATTATAGTCAAAATTATTGGTTTCGGATTTCTACCTAACTTTTTCAATTCTGAAACTTGTAAATTTAACATAGCAGGGTACATCATTAAAAACAAACAAATACCTATTGGTATTGAAATCTGACCTATGCTAAAAGAATTAATAGCTTGACCTATACCTGGAATATAAATCGAAAGAAGAATACCAATCAAAATGCATAATCCAACCCACAATGTAAGGAATTTTTCAAAGAATCCAAGTTTTTTAGAGTCTTTTTCATCTTTTATTAATTTTTCTCCTATTTCTGATTTACTGATTGTTCTACTTTCTTCTTGACTCATTTTTTTCCATCTTTTTTATTTTATAAAAATTGTTTAATGATTTTGAGATAACAAAATTTTTATTCAAATAAAAATTTACTGATTTGAATAAATTATTATAAATTTGTTTTTCTTCATATTATTTACAGAATAGAAGAAAAGTGCTCAAAATGGATATTGATCATGAAACTGAAATTAAGGAGAAGTTAATTAAATGTGAAGATGTGAAAAATGTCGATCTTCATTATACAAATTTAAGATTGTTAGGAGATAAGTTATTTCAAGAGTCAAAGTTTGATAATTTGATTGAATTTTTGAATGCTTTATCCAATAAAAAACGCTTAATAATTCTTAATATCTTAAAAGAAAAGGATAGATGTGTATGCGAGTTAGAAGCAGTATTGGATGAATCGCAACCATCTATATCACACCATCTAAAAATTCTTGAAAATGCTGGATTAATTAGAGGTTGGAAAAAAGGAAAGTTCACTCATTATGATTTTATTAAGGAAAAATTCGAAAAATATCTAAATCAATTGCAGCAAGAATTAATTTAATAAGTCTAATTCATCAAAATTAATAGTTTGTAATCTGGATATTTTCTATAATATTATGATTTGACTTAATATAGACAAATTTCCTTGGACTAGCTATAAGAAATATAAATATTAATTGATTTTTATCTCTGAGGTGAAATTTTTTGACTCAAAATGATGATAAAATGATTGGATTTTGTGGATATAACTGTTTTTTGTGTGCAGCTCGATCAGAGGATATTAATATTCGACAAAAAATGGTTGATGCTTGGCGAAAATATCTAGGACATGAAAATTATACAGCAGAAAACGTATCTTGTGAAGGATGTAAAAGTAAAGGAGATAAAATCGCTGATAAGCAATGTAAAGCGCGGCCATGCGCAAAGAGTAAAGGATTGGAAAGCTGTGCCCAATGTGATGATTTTCCCTGTGATAAAGTTAAACACCTTTTAGGAAGTACTTTAGGAATGTTAGTTCATCGATCAAATCGAATTAAAGGTATGACTGAGGAGGAATTTAATCTAAGTATTCAACAATGGAATAGTATTCCCAATCCAGTAAAGATTTTAGTAGATGAAGGAAAATTACCTAACT